>JAEINM010000177.1 GCA_016342385.1 Spirochaetaceae bacterium
TATTAAAGAAGTCTTTTTTTTATTTGAAAGATTATTAAGGTGTGGTAACTTCTGCTTCTTCAGAATCTGAAGTAGAAGCGCTTGTATCCATCTTCTTACCTTCCAGATACCTAAGGACCTGAAGATTCCCAAGTCTTTTAAGCTCGGCATTTCTTCTGGATTCTTCTCTGTCTGCAAGGATTCCCCAAGTAGCTTCATCATCAACATCTTTATCGATGTCATCTCTGACAGCCAGGTCATAGACTATTTTAATATCTTTTACATAAGATATAAAATCTCCACCTTCCTGCTGTGCATCTCTGGTGAATAAAATTCCTTCAAGAGTTACTGCTGGAGTGTTCCTAGGATAGAGCGGGAAAGTGTTGAGTTCCCGGTTTCTTACCTGGGTAATGTAATTGGGGTTATTCCACTGGAGTTCTCTCCAGCCATCGAAGTCGAGATAGCTCATAAAAATGGTCTGAACTTCCTCTTTGTCATCTCTTAACAGTACTGAAAAGCCCATAGGGAAATTTCTCCCCAGAACATTAGCCTTAACTGTCTTGATAACTCCGACATTTTTCACGACTCCGTAACCGTTGAACTGGTCACCTCTTTTTGCCTCTTCATCTACTACGTTTGTTGCGTAAGCGGGGATTTCAAAGGGCGGTCTGACTATGGCATTGGAATTGAAAGTTCCCAGAGGAAAGTGTATTCGCACTCCCATAATCTGTTCACCTGCAAATTTCGTTGCTTCATCACCGGTTATTACTGGCCTTACATAGGATTTACTATCATTAAGGACAGTTCTAGATGATGAACTAAGTCTAACCTCCCAATTTGGAATGTAGAGAGAAGTCTGCATTGCAGCTTTTTCTTCATCCGTGTAACGCGTACCTGCAACGGAACTAAAATCCATCAGTGTCGCTTTGTTCTGTCCCTGATAATCGTCCACCAGTTCGGCGAAATCGATAAGAACAGATTCTTCAGCAAATACTGATGAAACAAAAAATAATGCAATTCCCACTAATGCGAAGAACCGTTTCATTAAGTGCTCCTTCATACTTTGTTTAAGTATAATTCTATTGGTCTCTTATAAAAAAATTATACAAAAGGAATTTGATATGTCAACTTTTTGTATAATTATTTTAACATAATTATTTTTCAGGCCGCCCGTTATAAAATGATGACTCGGGAATCTGACCGTCTACTGTAATATTAACGGTATGGATATGCTTAAAATTAAACATTACAGTTTTTTTTATTAAATTCATAATATCATCAAAATGCAGAAAGCTGTCTGAATCTGTTACAGCAATATCTATTGAGAAATCAAGATACAGCTTATCACCCTTTAAAATGAGAGTGTTCAATCTTGTTTTTCGGGGTACGGCGTTATCGTAGAGTATATATTCCGGCCCCAGAAGTAATTCTTTAACGACTAGAGTGATATTCTCCGTTTCACTCTCATAAACAGGGAGATAACGGGTCTCTCCTTTTATCTCCCGGTTCATGTCATCGGGAAAAAAAAGAACTCTTCTTTCATATTTGTTTCCATTAAATAGAAAGAGTATCAGTGATAGTAAAAAAACAGCGATAAGAGCTGCAACGGGAATCCAGAATTTATTCATTGTTATATATTTATTCATTCTATCTGGTAAATCCTTTCTCTTCGAAGTAATCAATAAAATCGTTTATACCATTATAGAGTCCATTGGTCAGCTTCTTCAAGTAGTTTGTCTGCATCATTCTCAATGCTTCATCTTTATTAGTCACAAATCCCAATTCCACTAGAACTGCCGCCATCTTAGCATTGCGGACAACAAACCACGACTCCTCTTTCAATCCCCGGTTGGGAACTGATCCGGGTAATTCTTTAGTCAGATTTTCGAGAATATTTTCTGCCAGGCGGATACTCTCCATGGAATATTGTTCTTCAAGAATGGAATTGACCACAGGAAGAACAGATTCATCACCGTCATAATCACTACTGCTGATGACCTGTCTTCTGTAGTTCTTCGGCAGATACCAGACTTCATATCCCTCGGCATGAGGATTGAGAGAGGCATTTACATGAACGGCTATAAATAGAATCCCCTCTTTTGGTTCAACCACAATATTATTGGCCATAAGAACTCTATCTTCGAGAGTGGGAAATGTATCGTCAGATCTGGTCAGCATGATCTTTTTATCGGGATACTTCCGGATAAGCATATCAGCCAGTCGGAGAGAAACATCAAGTACAATATTTTTTTCCTGTACAACTACGGGCACACCATTTATATACACAGTTGAGACAGTACCAGGATCTTTACCTCCATGGCCGGGATCGATTAATATGACTCCCACATTGAATGGATCATCTTTTTCTATTTGTTCTCCAAAAAAACTGAGCACACTTATGGCA
This sequence comes from Spirochaetaceae bacterium, assembly GCA_016342385.1. Classification (GTDB taxonomy): domain Bacteria; phylum Spirochaetota; class Spirochaetia; order DSM-2461; family DSM-2461; genus Spirochaeta_F. Next base: position 2,384 of record JAEINM010000177.1, read on the forward strand.
GCTTCTTCAGAAAAGATTAAAATACCATTTTCCTTTAGAACAGTTCCCGTAGTAATCTTCGTCGAGTAATCACAAATCATCCACGGATTATCCAGACCAAAACTTATGGATTTTTCTCCTTTTTCCAATAAGCCCATCTTACTATAGGGCTCCCATTTTAATGTAGAGCCGGTTCTTTTCAGAAGCTCGTTAATTGATAATGACTGGCTGAATAGTACAGATGAGACGATCAATATAGATAATGTTAAGAATCTTTTACGGTTTACAGCAAAATCTATCAAAAAACCACAATCCCCCCTGAATACTTCCCTTAATAATTGATCTCCAGAAAAAGGCCTCAGCTTTCAAATCGGCAATATGATCGCTTTCCTCCATTCCGGTGATCTCAAGAATACGCTCAAATACGTCTATGAGTTTTCTTCCCTGCCAGTCACAGGCTGTTTCATAACGGATATCCGGGAGTCGCACCGGTTTGTAATCGGGAAACTGTACATTTTCATAGGTAAAATCGACAGAGGAGATAAGTTCTTCATAGGTAGAGATATTATAGGAATTATTCAGAGCAAAGGCATCGGGGGGCCAGCTCCCCCCATGATAGAGAAACTCACCTGTTCTGTTATCTTTTTCATCGAGTCGAATAAGGACTTTTGCACAAGCTGTCTCTGCTGATTCTACCGCTTTATTCCGGATCTTGTGAACACTGATTATATTACCGCATTTTTCCACATTATTCATGGGGAATTCGACATTATCCCCTTCTTCCACACGGAGAAATAAATCGTGAACAAACTCGGTGCTATAGGCCTCTTCAATATTTTCTATTGATTTCGCTTTACCCGGGATGGATAAAAAAGCCCTTTCTGCCGCCGTGTTTTCATATGTTCCATCATAAGGTTGCGGATTTAAACCCATGGCAATATACATAGCGCCTTTTGTCGATTCGATCATGCTTGCTTTCGGAAATGTCCACCCCGACATATATCCTCCGGACAACCGGGCAGCGATTTCTCCAATAACAGGTCCTGTTCCGGAATATATGATATCTCCTTTGGCAGCACCATTATCTATTCCGAGAGCTTCGATCCCTTTTTTGAACTCATTTTCAATCTCTTTCTGCTTTTCAGTATCCAGATCGGCGGGCATGGTATGACCCATCTCAATAAAACAGGGAGGGAAAAATATATGACGGATAGCCAATCCGTAAATGGTGATATCCCCTTTATTGACAAGGGCATCGACAGAATATTCTTCTCCTGAGATAAATTCTTCCACAATAGCTCGGTCGGTCCTGGAATGACTGATTGCATTGTCTACAGCTCCTTCCAGTTGAGACAGGTCATCAATTCTTATCACTCCTCTGGCCCCCATACTATCTACAGGCTTGACCACCAGAGGGAAATTCAGAGAGGCGACTTCCCTTTCAAAATCCATTTCTCCAGATAGTTCAACAAAGTCGGGAGAGGAAACACCATGATTTTTGAAGCAGCTTCTCATTCGTATTTTATCTGTTGCATTAAGGGCTGTCTGATAAGAGATTCCCGGCAGTCCCAGTCTTTCAGCGATCCAGGCGACCGAAGCGGAAAAATCTGTCCCTGCTGTGAAGACACCATTAAGTCCTTCTTTATCCTTAATTTCTCTTGCGGCATCTTCCAGACCGGAAAGATCTTTCAGATCAATATGAAGAAATCGATCGACATCACCGACTGCAGGAGCCTCTTTATTTCCATCGGCGCAGATCACAGTCCACCCTTCTTCTTTTGCAATTCTAATAGCCGGAACCTGCATAATCCCGGCACCCAATATCAGTATTGTCATAATTCACTCACTTTTACGGCATATATTTCAAAAGTATCTCCAAGTCTTTTAATCCGACTTGCCATAGTTAGAAAAAATCGTCCTATCTTCCTCTTTACCAGAAAAGAAGGGAATCTTTCCGGATGATGACCGGTAATCCTTTTTCTGAATATCTTGAAACCATAGAGGTCCAGTATCTTCTGACTGTTCGCCGGTTCCCATATTGTGTAATGATCATCAGGGCTTTGAAATAAAAAGTCAATCAGATTCTTCTTCGCCGAGACTCCGCTTCCACTGGGAGTGGAAAAGGCAAAGATTCCTCCCGGAGCAAGCAGGGTATTCACTTTTTTAAGAATGACAGACAAATCTGTAAAATGCTCTATAACATACCACATGGTGATGACATCAAATTTTTCCATATGCCAGGATCGGGGAATTGCAAAGTCCTCAAATCTTACGGCTGAAACAGGAAAACCGAGTTCATTCTGAACATATGCAGCAGCATCAGAGGAAATATCTGTACCATAAGGTATTAATCCGTTCTCCTGTGATTTTTTTAAAAAAGGGCCATAAGCGCAGCCGATATCCAGAAGGGATAAATCCTTTTTTTTTCTTTCTGTGATAATATCTAATCTCTGCTGAGCCAACTGGGCGATCTGTTCGAAATCATCGAGGTATGTTTTGCCATATTGATTTTCATATTGATTGAAAAAATACTCTTTATTGTAGGAAACTTTATTTTTACTGAAATTCAGCATATAGATCATTCGGCACTGATCACACCTGACGTAAGTTTTGTATTTATACCTGGAGATAACTGTAAAAGGAGTTCCTGAGCAGACCGGACAGGAGTTAACTGATAAGTCGAGGCTATTAATATGTTCGGCCAGACTGATTTCCTCTTTAGGCAGTTTCACAACTTCAACTGTCGAAGGATTCTCAATAAAAGCCTGTATTTTATCACTCATTTCCCAGCGATTACCTGCCGAAAAAAACCCGCTGATTCGACTCAGGTCTTCATGATAATCTGATGGATTGATTAGAAAGACCGGAATTTCAAGAGAACTGGCTTCATAGGCCGTGATTCCAAAGGAACATATTAGGCCGCAATAAAATGGGAGTAGATCTCGGAGATTCGGAATATTTCTCAATACTGTGAATCGGGAATCTGGTTCTGTTCCTGTATAAAGCGGTCCTAATAAAATGTGCAGTTCGGGAATGAGGTATTTATAACGGCTCATTATTAGATTACAAAATTTTTCCGTTAAGCCCGAGGGATCCTCTCCTCCGAATGTTACAAGGATTTTCCCGTTTTTCTCCGCCTTCTGTTCCGAAGGTAATTCGAGAAAGGAGATAGACCGGATATTGGGTAATGAGAATTTATGAGGAAGGGGAAGTATATCGATTAAGTAGGGGATCTTATCACGATAGGGTCCTCCTTCATCGATGGCTATACAATTATTGTCCTTGAGACTGTTGTTATATAGGCATTCATCGATAGATCTTGTGTCAACAATTATTTTTTTGTATCTTTCTAGACCAGTCAGTGAACTTGTAATCTGATGTTTATCAAAATCATGTAGCAGGGGTTCCAGCCGCTTTCTATGAGCCTCATCGATATAGAGAAAAACATTTCCTTCAAGCCTACCCGATAATGACATCATTCTCTTGAAGTGTCCGGTTCCATTACCCTCCCCTGTCGAGGGGATTAAAAGGATATCCTGCTTCAGATACTCTACCAGCTCTTCGATCAGGACAGGTCGTTTCTTATAAATACAAGAATAAATCTCTTTGATTTTTTTCAAGTCTTCCGGCGTGTCTAAGGAGACTTTATCTTTAAGTAAATATTTTCGGGGCACCTGGTGAATATTCAATGAAAAAACTCCGGGGTTTTTATAAATCCAGGGCGTAACATGTTCATGGTCATACTTATTATCGGTCTCTTTAAGAGCCTGTTTCAGGACCCGTGCTTCAACAATTTCCACACCGGTTCCCAGGGGAGCATCAGTCCAGTTGGAATAATCCACCCCGAGGAGAAAATGCTCATCCAGAACTTCATTGGCAATGGATGCAGAGACAAGAGGATTATCTCCGGTTGCTCTGATTATAGTCCCTATATTATAGGCATCTGCAGCCTGGACGAATCTCAGCAGAACATCATCCTTAGGGCCGCAAAAGATTTTAAAACCCCACTTGGCCGCAAGAGGTTTCAGTCTTTCAAGACATTCCTCAGTTGTCAGAAGAAGAAAAAGATCTCCATGGACTTCACAGAGAGCTCTCATGGCATGTTCAATGATTGTCATATCTTCAATGGTTATCAGGGCCTTCTCGGGCAACCTGGCGGAATCCAATCGAACCTGCAGACAGACAGCTGTCACGACTCTTCGCCATCCCATAATTCGGTGATACTTCCGGCATCACATTTAAAGCGGTACTTATTCTGCTTAACCCATCGGCGAATCTGTTTATATTCCGAAATGGAACTGAATAAAGAACTTCCCGTACCGACCCAATAGGAAAAAAACCGTATTATGGGGAGATATCCCGTATCGCCGGTAAAACGGATAGCCAGATTTTTCAGAAAGAACAGTTTATAATTTTCATCTACAGTTGTATCTTCAAAAGGGATTTCATTCTGATAATTTATTTTTATTGAAGTGTTGGCCAGGATTTTTTCTCCCCACATGTGACACCGGAACCCAAAGTCCATTTTCTGCCAGAAAGAATTTTTTAATAATGGATCATAACCACCGGAGAGAAGGAATTTATCATGATCATAAATACCACAATAATCAAAGGGATAAATGGCGGCCATATCTTTTCGAACAGCTGTCAGAGGAATGACTTCAATACCTCCACCTTTAATAAATGCCGGAGCAAAACATGAAGGTACTGTTTCATTTTTTCCATTCTGCAGCAGAGGAACTGTGCAGAGATTTTCTCTATCGGAAATTTTTTCAAGGACTCTGGAAGAAATAGAAGAGGCTTTCAAATGCATATCATTCCACAGGACAAAAACATAGCGCCCCACAGCTTCTTTTATTCCGATATTGACTCTTTCCCCACTGGAGATATCTTCCTGAAGAAGAACAAATCGCAATTCCCCATGTTTTCTCGACAGTAGTTCCAGGTCATAGGAGACCGACGGGGGTTCTATGGAAATGACCTCGACAGCACCAAGACCTGTCAGTTCATCAAAGAGATCTCTCCGGAAGGGTCGGCCTCCTCTGTTGAGTAAAACTATAGAGAGACCTCTTTTTTCTTTTTTTTCCCGGTCGAGACGGGTTCCACCGATTACGGTATAATCTGTATTTATTGGTTTAGAAATTATAGGTATAGTACTCATCACACTCTCTGCATAAAGAGGGATAATCCCCTTTTATATGATTCCTGTATACTGATTCACCTTGGGACCAGATACCTTCCAGACTCTCTTCAAATATATTGCCCAGTTTCATACTGCTTTTCAAGTCTTCTCTGCATAAAGGGATATCACCATTGAGCTTTATAAAAATATCTCTTTTAATATGCCAGCAGGGATCCCTCTTTAGAGGCGAAAGATCTGTAATTTTCTTTTGTTCAAATTCCCCGCAGAACCAGTCATATTTCTGGATAATGATATTTTCTGTAATTTTTTTCCAAAAGCGGAAAAAGTTTTCCAGATTGACTTCATTTTCAAGCATTCTTACAGACTGGATCCAGCAGTCATCTCCAAAAAGGTCGATAAGAAAATGTGCGGTTTTATAGGCTTCATCAT
>JAEINM010000178.1 GCA_016342385.1 Spirochaetaceae bacterium
CTTTGACAATCTGATAATCTTCAGGAGCAAACTTTTCTGCTTCGATCTCTTTGAGTTCGCTTTCGAGTTTCCTCAGTTTCACTATTTTCTGTTCTACTTGCGCATTAACCGATTCTTCATAGGCCTGATCCGCTTTTTCTATGGAAGAGGCAAGAAAGAGTCTAGCCTTATCAGGATCTTTCTCCGAGAGAGATTTTGCCTCTTCCAGATCTTCATTGGCCTGCAAAAAGAGGTCTGGTGAAAAATCAGAAGCGCCGGCATATTCAGCTCTCGCCACAGCTTTTTCTGCTGTGAGAATTTCTTCTGCACTGACGGGTTCAACTGTTTCAACAACAGATGTTTCTACAGGTGGTTCCTCGACAGGTGTCTCGGGTGTTACGATTTCCTCTTGTGGTGTTTCTTCAGGAGCCTGTTCCGGCGTTTCCGGCTCAGATGCACATCCTGACAGCAATAAGATCAGTATTAACAAGGTTATGTAAATCCACGTTTTTTTCATAAATCCCTCCGATTCGAAGTCTAACACGTTCGATATTAGACGTCAAATATCTGGTAAATTGGTTTTAAAATAAAGTCACTTCTCCACTATCAACAATTTCCTCAAGATCTTCAACAATTTTTCCTGCGAGATCAGAGGCTGTTTTCTTATGAGTGAAGATGGTGAATTTTTCAATAATACTGTTTAGTCGCTCATTTTGTATAGTCCAGTTCTGGAGCTTATTGTTCCCTTGTAATTCAAAAATATCCGATTCGGCATTATCCCGGATAAGGTGAAGGATTGATTCAATTTCATTAATCTGTGCAGATAATTTTGACAGCTGTTTTCTATTGTCATCAGTTTCTCTGAAAAGTGATAAAAATTTGCCTGAGAAAATCCTGAAATCACGCAAACATTCTATCAGGGTATCCGTAAGAAGACTTAGCTTTTCCTGGTTGCTGGACGTCCTGTTCAGTAAAGAGTTCAACCCGGGCATCTCTTTCTTTATTATGGCAGAGTAATTATTGATAATGTTTTCTGTTGTCTTCAGGAAATGTTTAATAGTATCAAGTGCATTATTGATATAGCCTTTTATATTTTCAGTCAAGTTTGTCATTTTTGTGACAGTATCCCTCATATCACTTAAGGCTTCCTGTTTCGCTACTTCTATTCTTGAGGCAACAATTATATTATGGAAACGAGTGATTATGGGCTCAAATGATTCAAACTGTCTTTGTAGTATTGTGATGTCCTTAAGAATACTCAAGCCTTCCCTTGAGATATCCATACGCATTTTTACAGAATTGTTTACCTCTTTAATTAAGGCGGTAATTTTATTATTCGATTCCTCATTTAAGGCAATAATGCTGAAGTTATCTGACACAGAGGAGTTGAGGGCGGAATCGATAAAGGCCGTTCGTTTTTTTTCAAGTGATTTCAGAATTGATTTGATGGAACCAGAATTTTTCTCAAAAATCATGGAACTGCCATTAATTTCATTTTTTACATCTTCTAATACGGAAAAACAAAGATCGGGCATCATTTTCCTGAAAGAAAGTTCATCGAGACGTTTTTCTGTGGTCCAGGTTTCATCAAATCTTTTAAATTCCTCAATAGATATATAAATGTGATCTATAGACTGTCGGATAATATCCTGAAGTTGTACTTCCTGCATAATCCTGACCAGGGGTTCTTTTACTTCTACTGAACTTCTTGAGAGAGAGCGCATCATTTCTGCTGATTCTTTCAATCCTTTACTCGATGTGGTGAAACTGGATTTTAGATTTCTGTCCAAATTTTCAGTTAATTCATGTTGTTTATTTCTCGCGATTTCAATTTTCTTCCCGAATTCTTCAAAGAGAGTAAGCTGATGCCTGCCATTTTCAGTCAATTCATCAGTCAGTTTAATAGTCTGTGCGGAAAGTTTTTTTAATTCATCTGTGATAAAAGATAAAGCCTTTCCTGCGGAACCGGATTTAAGCGCAACAGTCATAGCGTTCAGAGAGATGAGCTCCATTTCTATGGATCCCTCTTTTATATTGTGAATGACTTCCGCTAGGGCGCCCATTTCTGTAACACCTTGTGAAATAATATCAAAGAGCTCTCCGTCTCTGCTATACATGGAGGTGAAGGCTTCATTGAAATCACCTATTATTTTATCTCCTTCTGTGATAATCGATTCGATCGTCTCGAGAGAACCCCCGTAATGAGATAGTCGGTCTGTAGAAGATGAAGATTTTTGTACACTTTCGTCCAGTTCATTCAGAAGCAGGGGATAATCCCTACCAAGATTGAGATATATATGTTCTGTATTCTGTACGAATTTATTCAGTTTCCCGATCAGTTGTTCTCTGACATCATTTATATTATCTTTCATTGTTTAAGCTCATCTGTATTCTAATTTAATAACGGCTGGAAATCAATGACTAAAAAAACCGGCCATAAGGCCGGTTTTTGTTCTCTTTATTAAGATTTATCCGAAAAGAATTGAAGATTCTGTCTCAAGATCGAAGAAGTGAATCTTGTCAAGATTGGGGGTAAAGTTTACTTCATCCCCCACTTTAAAGATATTATCCGGAGCCGTTCTGGCAATTACGGAATGATCTTTCGTGTTGACGAAGAGATGAGTCTCTGCTCCTAGAGGCTCTATAACTTCAACTGTGGCTTTCAGGTTATTGCCGGCTTCAGGTTTAGTTGTAAATTCCAGATCTTCAGGTCTAATACCCATAAGAATTTCTTTTCCCATATAAGGTTTCATTTTTTCTGCAACAGCACCAGTGATTGTTACTTCAAAACCGGCTTCTTTGGCCAGAATCTTTCCACCTTCCTCAACAATTTTTGCAACAGCAATATTCATTGGAGGAGATCCGATAAATCCTGCAACGAATCTGTTCACAGGTTCATTGTATAATTTGAGAGGTGTACCGATCTGCTGGATTACTCCCCCTTTCATTACAACAATTTTGTCTCCCATAGTCATCGCTTCAACCTGGTCGTGAGTAACATAGATCATTGTTGCACTTAGTCTAGTGTGGAGTGAAGAGATTTCCGCTCTCATCTGTACTCTTAGTTTTGCATCGAGGTTTGAAAGAGGCTCATCAAAAAGAAACACTTTCGGTTTACGAACAATAGCACGACCAACAGCTACACGCTGTCTCTGTCCACCGGAAAGCGCTTTCGGTTTTCTTTCCAGAAGCTCTTCAATGTCAAGAATATGTGCGGCTTCCTGTACTCTGCTTTCAATCTGATCTTTGGGATATTTTCTGATTTTCAATCCAAAAGCCATGTTGTCATAGACGGACATATGAGGATAAAGAGCATAGTTCTGGAAAACCATTGCGATATCTCTATCTTTTGGTGCTTCCTCATTCATTCTTTTTCCATCAATTCTCAGTTCACCATCTGTGATGTCTTCCAGTCCAGCGACCATTCTCAATGTTGTAGACTTACCGCATCCTGAGGGACCTACGAGTACAACAAACTCCTGATCCGCGATTTCAATGTTAACTTTGTCGACGGCCTTTACATTTCCGTCGTATACCTTGGATACATTTTCCAGAATCACTTCTGCCATGGTATACCTCCATATTAGTTTATCTTATAGTTACTGATATTATAATGAAAAGTATAAATTGTCAAATATAAGTATAGCCTTAGAAAGGGATTCTGAGCCTCTCCCACTTCTCAAGAGCCTCATCGAGTGAAAGGTTCTCCCCTGAGGACTCCTCAATGACCCAGGAGGTTATGAGTTTGTTTTTAATGGAATTAAAATCGACAGGTTTTTCCAGTTGAGGCAGGATGTATTGATGTTCGGGGATTTTTCCCGTCAGTCGCGGATAGAATTGAGGTAGAATCTGACTGTTTACACTATTTAAAGAAGAAAACCCTCCGAAGAAAGCAAAATTACCGGAGTTATTTTTAATAGAGGTTTCAATTATTTTCTTTTGAGTGTCTCTTTTTATCATCCAGGATAAAAAATCTGTGGAAACTATCAATGCTTTTGACCTTCTGCTTACTCCTCCGAAGACAATATGATCGGGATGAAGCTGAAAGTTATGTGATAAATAGAGGAAATCAAGTTCTCTTCTCATGTTATCGGATAGACTCATGAACTGGGCTGAGCTCATAGTCGTAAAGAGGATTCGCTCATCTTTTAAGATTTTAATTCTATTTTCATATAAATATTTAGTATCGAACTGTGTCATTTCGTCCGTTCCACCGTTTCGTTCATGCCAGGATTTTATAAAACCCATAGCTTCTGATAAATCATCATTCGCCCATGTGAGTGTTTTTGTTTCTGAAGTGGTGAATGCACTTCCGAATAATTCCAGAACTGAATAAATGAAGTCTTTATCCCAGTAAGGAGAATAACCTCTTTTTTCCTGTTCATGATTGAACGCGACCGCATCATCTTTCAATTGTTCGAGTTCTATCGATGCCTGTGAATTATCAATCCTTTTGGAGTTTTTTTTGAATACAGCAGTTGTAAGGGAGTAGGAAAGGGGCAAAAGCCGTTTCTCTCTGTTGAGAAAAACTCCCCCTAAAAGAGCCTGGTTTATTGTCTCTCCATTCTGAGAACTTCGTGTATACAGGTTTTCCAGGTTGGCCATTTCAATTTTTATATCGCTGTTTTGAAGATCTTCGCCAATTAGTATATCCGGTTTTCTGTCCGCTTTTATGTAAGATGAAACCAGGTCTTCTTTGTACTGGAATATTATTCTGTATTTCTTATTTTCAGTATTATACAGCTCTACAATATCGGCTGCTTCTCTGTTGCTGCTCCATAATATGGCTGTATTTTCCCGGGAACAGGATAGGAAGAGCATCAACGGGATTATTAGAATGGTTAGATATTTCATTATTTTAATGTATGCGTCAGTGGAATTCATGTCAATCCAAATTCTCTGATGAATTGGGATGTAGAGACAAACGGCCGTTTGTCCATACAATTCTCCATCCTTGATGGTTGTCATCAAAGGCATTTAAGAAGATAATCAGGTTTGTGGATGATAGAGAACCTTTTTTAAACTATAGTCGCTATTTGCAGAGGAAGTATGGTAAGACCGCTTATCGTGTTTCCATTGATGGTGGATTTTCCTGTCCCAACAGAGGGGAAAGCCGGGATAATCCCGGTTGTACATATTGCAGTAGTTACGGTGCCCGTTCAGCTTATATAGGGGAAACAGAATCCAATATTAAAAATCAGATAGAAAGAAATCTGAACCTGTTGAAAAGTCGTTATAATGCGCAGATCTTTATGTTGTATTTTCAAGCGTATTCGAGTACCTGGGCTCCTGTAGACGAGTTAAAAACTCTCTATGATTACAGCCTTTCTCTGGGGGATTTTAGAGAGCTTATCGTGTCGACAAGACCCGATTGTCTTTCAGAAGAGATCTGCGAATTTCTGACCTCCTACAAAAGTGACAATTTCGAGGTATGGATCGAATTGGGGCTTCAATCCTCCAGTGATGTCACACTGGAAAGAATTAATAGGGGACATACCAGAGCTCAATTTGAAGAGGCATTCAATCTGCTAAGATCTTATGGTCTGAAAATCGTTGTACATCTTATTTTCGGCCTACCGGGAGAGAATCACAATATGATAATGGATACGGTCACCTATGCAGCATCTCTCCGTCCTGAAGGTGTTAAGTTTCACAATCTTCATATTCCCGATAAAACAGAGATGCATGATGAATTAATGGCTGGAGAGATGGCTATACCCTCTAGCTCCGGTCATGTCCGCTATCTGGCAGACGCTATTGAAAGATTTCACAGAGATACTATCATTATGCGGCTGACGACAGATACACCAAGGCAGAGGCATTTGATCCCCGGGTATATGCTGGACAAGACTATTATATATAATAGGGTAAGAGAAGAATTGCTAAAGAGAGGAACAAAACAGGGTGTTTATTTTCCGAACAATACTATATAATATTTTTAAAGTTTTCCTGGAGTTTTAATTTGCCTGTAAAAGACATGCAGACAATCGCTGTAATTGAAAGATTGGCTGAACATTTTCAAAGTAGTATTAATAACAGTTATGTCCGGACTGCCCTTATTTCAATGGACCTTCCTCCCAATACAAGATTGGCTATGCAGCCCTTAACTGAAAAAGTTGAATCCTATAAGCTTCACGGATATAGATTTGATGAGTTGTATTCCGGCATTATAGCTTTAGCCACATATATCTATAAGGTGCGGAAAGAAGTGTACCCTTATTTAAAAAATTCTCTTGTGGGAAAAGCATCGGGAGATGAAAAGATCCTTCAACTTCTCGCTGTTGATAATCTTAAAACAAATATGAGTGTTCTGGCAGATGATATTAGTGATCTTTATATGCGTATCGTACAGCTTGATAAAGATGCACATAGTGTAAAAGCTCCTGTTTTTGAAAGGATGCCCGAATTGCAGTCTCTGGGGCAGCTTCTGACATCAGACTGATGAAAAAAATCCTGTTTACCGGAATCACGGCCATTATATTTGTATCAATCGTTTATCTCTCGCTTACATCGAGAAATATAGGTGCACATATCAATCACATGGATAAATTTCAGCATGCTCTGGCCTATGGTGTTCTGGCCTATTTCTTTTGTATGACCCTTACGTCTTTCGGGATGAGAAAGAGACGGATTATAGTGACATTGCTGTTCTGTGCCCTTGTCGGAGGATCTCTGGAGATTCTCCAATCCCGCTACGGCAGGATGATGGACCCCGTTGATTTTATATCTGATATTTTCGGGGCATCCCTATCCTGTTCCATTATTTCCTTTAGAGACCATCGGGCTGCATAAGCAATAGTTTTGTGGTTTGTATATTTTTGTATTAACTCAATTAACTCTGTTCTCTTTTCACTGGCAGCGGAGATTATAGCGTTTCTTTTTAATAGTTCAGGTTTAATCCATGACATAGAGAGAGCAGATCCTTTAAGAAATTCTTTTAATTCATGGTCTTCGGCTCTTAAAATGAATTCGAAGGGAATGGAATTCCCCAGGTCTCCTTTGGTAACTCCTCTGAGGTTTTGGACTTTTCCTCTATTAAAGGGACAGCAATCCTGACAAATACTGCAGCCGTAGAGCCTGTTTCCCCATTTCTTCATAAGTGATTCAGAGAGAATCTCAGGATCAGTGGCCAGAGATTGAAGACATTTTTTCCGATTGATCTTTCCATTTTCTTCTATTGCCGATGTAGGACAGGCTTTCAGACAGTTCCGGCAGCTACCACATAAAGCGCCTGCTATTGTTCCCCCATCAAGTTCCCGATCGGGAGAGAATTTGACAGGTAGTATCATTCCGGCCAGAATGACTCTTGAACCGGCTTCTTTCGTTATTATCAGACTATTTCTTCCATAAAACCCCAATCCGGAAAGGGCGGCAAATTTTTTTTCATCCAATGAAGAATTACAGAATAAACGAATATCGCTTTTTTTAAGAGAATATTCCTCCCGAATGAAACGGGACACGCTTTTTAATTTTCTAATAGCTTCACCATAGTGATTCTTCTGGGCAAAAGGGGCAATTCTTGCGCCATTATCTGAATATTTTTCTGAAACGGCATAGGGGAGAGAGGTTATTATGATCGAAAGATTCTCATCCTGAGCATTCATAAAGCGGACTTCTGAGAATCCTTCACTAAATATCCTCTTTTTAATCACTATTTTAGAGATCATGGGTTCTGTTTTTCACTTTTAATTGACTGCTCATTGTATTTCATACTACATTTATTCTATGAGTGATGGCAATATACCGCTAGAGCATAACAATGATGATGCAGCTGCTGGCTTTTTTCAGAAAATTATAAACCTTCTTTTCGGCAACAATGATCCCGACAAAGAAAAGAAGAGGCTCTTAAAAGAAATTCGGAAAGAGCTGAAGAAGTATAATAAGTATTTCAGGTTGCGGGGGGATGCTGTTC
>JAEINM010000179.1 GCA_016342385.1 Spirochaetaceae bacterium
TATAGAGTTCAGCTGTTTTCTTCATTCGCTCCAGTTTTATTCTTGTCAGAGTTTCTTCAGGCATTCCCCGGTCTATTCTGGATTTTGTTCTCACTTCAACAAAGACAAGAGTTTCTTTGTCCTGTGCCAGAATATCTATATCCGAATGGCCAATCTGTTTATTCCTCTTTATTATTCTGTACCCTAAATCTTCAAGAAAAACTGAAGCCAGTTCTTCCCCTTTCTTTCCCAGTTCTACTTTATCTCTTGTATTTATTTTTCCCTTGAAGCTGTTCATTCGGGAAGCCTTGGCCTATACTGCAGAGCTTCAGCAATATGCATCTCGTTTATATTAGACCCATGATCGAGATCGGCAATTGTCTGTGCCAATTTTATCACCTTCAAGTATGATCTGGCGGAAAGCTGAAAAGTATCAGCGGCCTCTATCAGCATATTTCTGGAAGCTGTAGACATGGTTATATACTCTTTAATCTGTCTGTTTTTCATCTCTGAATTGGTGTGTATCAGTTCATTCCTGTAGCGTTTTTCCTGTATTCTTCTGGCTGCGGTTATTCTTTTTCTGACTTGGAGAGATGTTTCCTTTTCCTTCGAATCACTCATTCCTCCGGCCAGTTTTTTAATGTCTACAACTGGAACATCTACGTGAAGGTCAATTCTATCGAGAATCGGTCCTGAGAGTTTTTTCCGGTAGCGGAGAATCTCCCTTTTGGAACAGATACACTCTTTTGTCTCATCATTCAGAAATCCGCATGGACAGGGATTTGCTGCAGCTATCAGAATGAATCGAGAAGGGTAGGTCACTCTCTCCAGACTTCTGGAAATAGTCAGTTTACCATCTTCAATGGGCTGTCTCAGAGCTTCTATAACTGATCGGGGAAATTCATTGAACTCATCGAGAAACAGAATCCCCCTATGAGCCAGGCTGATTTCTCCCGGTTGCGGGTGAGTTCCTCCTCCGACCAGACCGGCCTGGGAGATAATATGATGAGGTGAGCGGAAAGGTCTTTTGACTATGAGAGACCCTCCTGGAGGAATATTTCCGGCGCTGGAATATATTCTGGTGACTTCCAGGGATTCCTCTTCAGTTAACATAGGCATGATTCCCGGAAGAGCCCGTGCCAGCATGGTTTTACCCGAACCCGGTGAACCTATCATCAGGACATTGTGACCTCCCGCGGCGGCAATTTCCAGGGCCCTTTTTGCCTGCTCCTGCCCCATGACTTCCGACATATCAAAATCAGCTGGATCTGATTTCAGGGACTCCTGTAATTGATATACAGTGGGAAATATTTCTATGTGGGAATTAATATGCATACTGATCTGGTTGATATTTTCAACAGGATACACATTAATTCCCTGGACGACAGACGCTTCATTGGCCGACTGCTGAGGGACAAAAATACTGGTGAAATTATTCTCCCGGGCAAAAAGAGCAGCAAGAAGAGCTCCTTTTGTATGGCGGAGAGAGCCGTCCAAAGAGAGTTCTCCGAAAAAAAGACTATCAACGGGAATCTCAAATCCCTCTATCCCCGAGAGGATTCCGACGGCAATAGGCAAATCATAAAACGCGCCATTCTTCGGTACATCTCCCGGCGCCAGATTGACGGTAATTCTACGCATGGGAAATGTTATTCCCGAGTTTACAAGAGCCGTTCTGACTCTTTCTCTGCTTTCAGCTACGGCTTTATTGGGCAGACCGACCAGGTCAAAAGCGGGAAGTCCCTTATCTGCAATATTGACTTCAACGTCTATTTTAATAGTTGTCAGACCGGAAAAAGAAACAGATGTGACTTTTATCAGCATATGCGGTTTCCTGCAGATCTATTTCTCGAGATGGAATATTTTCCATCGTGGAGACTAATCATCTTTTTAAGACTGAGAAAGGTTAAGTCCGCTCCGACTTTAGACGTCGGTTTATTCAGGATTCTGATTATTTCGTCTATGCCCATTGGCTGTCGTGATAATAATTCCATAATTTTCCTTTGTGACGGATTCAGATTTGAAGCTTGTTTCTTATTTTTAGTTTTTCCGGTAATTCCAATCCCGAATTCTGATAGAAGATCATCGGATTTCGTGAATATCGAGGCTCCTTCTTTGATTAGGAGGGAAGTTCCTTCTGAAACGCTTGATGTTAAAGGACCGGGGACGGCAAATATTTTTTTATTATATTTTTGTGCAATTCTGGCTGTAATTAACGCTCCGCTTTTGAGGCCCGCTTCTATAACAAGAAGGACAGGTGAAAGTCCAGCAATTATTCTATTTCGCCGGGGATAGGTCCAGAGGGCAGGGGGAGTCTCTCCGGGATATTCTGATAGAATCAGACCTTTATCCTTTTCTATTTTTTTATAGAGCTCCATCTGATATTCGGGATGTATTCTGTCAATTCCACAGGGCATAACCGCAATGGTGTGACCGGAAGCGTTAAGCGCGCCCTCGTGAGCCTGGGCATCAATACCATACATAAATCCTGAGACAATGGTTATTCCTGCAGAGGCCGTATCAGTTACTATCTCCTTCGTAATAGCTTCTCCATAGCGGGTCATTTTTCGGGATCCCACAACACTGAGTGTCTGTTTAAAGATCTCGGGATTCCATTCCCCTCTGTAATAGAGAGTCTCCGGAGGATCTTTAATCTGTTTCAGTAAATAGGGGTATTCAGTACTTTTTATATCAATTTGATTCAATGTTTGGTCCTCTCTTATATGTATTACAGAGAAAATCCTTACTGTGCTTTAATTTTTTAGAATTTTTTAGAATTAAGGATATATTGAAAGAGGTGTAGAGGGGTGATGAATATGTCAGCACAGGTTCCCGATGAATCCTATGACGAAGGATTTGAGATCGGTTTCGAAGATGATTTTAAAAAGAGAAAACAGAATAGCCTCATTCTATTATTTCATAAGAGATTCGGAATATCCGAGGATGTGCGGAAACTTATACTTTCCGAAAAAGACTCAGCTGTTTTAAATCATGCTATTGAGGCCATTCTGGAATCCTCTCCTGCAGAGGAAGTCGAGTCCTTGTTCAGGTAAAAGGAATAGTTGTTTTTTTTCACTCTGGAGGGTGGTTTATTCTGCCTTTGACTGTTTTTAAGGATATCTCAATAGCATTGGGACCATACATTTTTTCATAAGCCATTCTTCCCACTATAGGAAAATAGGCGAATATCCCGTTTTTTGCTTTCAGGGCTATAATCAGAGATATGATTATGTAGATGATATTGATTAATACAGTGATTATAAGAAATGCCAGGCCTGTTTTCAGTTCATATGTGGTAATCATTTCCGTTCTTATATAGATTATCAGCATTCGTATTCCATATATAAGCAGTGCAGTGTTCAGTATCGTTACGGGCAGTTGGGCCAGAAAAGACTGATAGGCATGGAATGCCGCATAGCGGGATCTTTTTTTGAAATAGAGATAATAGATAATAGATGATATTATTTCTACAAAAGGCACTGGGAAATAGGCTCCGGCAAACATCATTATGTAAGCACCGAAACCATTTTCCCTGTCTTTTGCACTGACCTCATCGGGTTGAGGCATCTTTACGTATTCCATATTCTAAGGCTAATCTGTTTTATTTTCTCTTTCAAGTCAAATCGTTTTAGTTTTTGTTTATACACACATGGCATAATCGTGAATTTTATCAGACTGTTTGAGTTTATCAATAGTTTTTACCTGTATCTGCCGGACTCTTTCTCTGGTAATTCCCAGCATTTTCCCTGCTGTATCCAGTGTCTGGGGAGCATTGCCTCCCAGGCCGTATCTCAATTGAATTATCTGCTTTTCACGGAGAGAAAAATTATCCAGTTCACTGTTAATGGTTTCTTTGAGTTCTTTGTGCATAAAATCATCGACAAAACCGCTGGAGTGTTCATCGATGAGAAAATCGAGGAGGTCTGATTTATGATCGCTTTCCAGAACACTGTCCAGCGAACTGATTTCATTAGAATTAACCATCATATCTTCAATTTTTTCAGTTGATACATTCAGGTAATCAGCCAGTTCAGAAATATTCGGTTCTCGTCCATATTGCTGAGAGAGATAATTTCTGACATCAATAAAGTTTTTAATTTTGTTTAGCATATATACGGGTAAGCGTATTGATCTGACCTTTTCAGATATAGATTTTATAATTTCCTGCTTTATCCACCATGTGGCATAGGTTGAAAATCTGAAACCTTTTGAATAATCAAATTTATCCAGAGCGATTATAAGACCGATATTCCCTTCATTTATCAAATCGAGAAGGGAAAGACCTTTGTGCTGATATTTTTTAGCAATGGAGACAACCAGCCTTAAATTGGAGTTTATCATTAAATCTTTAACCGTTTTCAACTCATGCTCGATAGGGTCTCTCTTTTGAATATCATCAGCATCAAGTTCATTTAATGCCTCTTTTAACCGTTCGATTTCTGAACATAAACTCTGCTCACCGTCAAAAGATAAAAGAGTGAATTGGGATATTTGCTGTAGATAAGTTTTTAATGGATCATGATTCCTTTTTTCCTGCTTTTGAATTGTACCAGTGCTGACAGACATTTGTGAAAACTCCTTTTTTTAATATTGATCTGTTAATAAATAAGCAATTACTGTGCCATGTTCTATTGTTAATAAAAAAGAGGTTTTAGAGAATTCCTGCATAGTTTTCAGCAAAAAAAATTGCAGAGTAGCAATGATTGTTGCAAAAAACTATCATAATTTTTTTGAATTTATTGTATAATACAAAACTATACAGTTTTACTGTGGGGTGGAAAGAACTTGGAAGTATTCACAGAGTTTGTTAAGATTTCAGCGCTTTTAATTTCATTTACATATATGTTTGGGAGGTTTCAGAGGTTCTTTCAATATAAACCTGATTATGCACAGACCGCAATCAATGGATTGCTCTTTTCTGCAGTCGCTATTATTGGAATGATGATTCCCATTGAATTGGGTCCCGGTGTACTTCTTGATAGCAGTATAATTATTGTCGCTTTCTCCGTCGTTTTCGGGGGTATCGGTTCCGGTCTTATAACGGCTTTTTTAAGTTGTATTTACCGTTTTTACTTGGGCAATACCGGTCAGTATGCAGGTATTCTCATCGTTTTTTCAGGAATAGCTCTTGGTGCTCTTCTTCGCTATATTAGAATTAATAAACAATATAGAAACAATTTCATCACTTTTATTAATTTGGGACTATTTTCGGCTTTTCTGACCTTTCCTGTCTTCCTGTTATTACCTGAAATGAAAATGTCAATGCTATTTATATCGAGAGTTCTTATACCCATACATCTTATTTTTCCTCTTATTTCCTATACTCTTGGTGTCTTATTAGTGCGGGAGAAAAAGCAGATTGATATGGAAAACGAATTGAAAGCCAGGATCAGTCGAAAAAGAAAAATTCTGGCTGTCTCAAATGATGGGTTTTTTGAGTGGAATCTAAAGAGGAGTACCGTATCTTTTGATGCGAATTTTTATACTATGGCCGGTTATATACCAAACGAATTTCCCGAAAATCGCGATGAGTGGTTCAAAAGAATTCACCCCGATGATAAAGAGAGACTCAGTCAGAGAGTGAATGCCTTTATTGAGGGCGAGAAGTCGTTTGATGAGGATTTCAGGTTCAAGAGGAAAGACGGCAGTTGGATGTGGGTTCGTTCCAGAGCTACTGTGTCGGAGAGGGACTTCCTGGGAAAAGCCATTTCTATTATTGGAAATCATTCAGATATTACAAAGATAAAAGATGCCCAGCAGGAACTCAAAAGATTGTATTCCGCTATAGAGCAGGCGGTTGAAATTGTTATGATTCTCGATGATCAGGGGGCTATTCAATATCTCAATTCCTCCTTTACAAAGATTACCGGTTTTTCTAAAGAGGACGTTCTTGGGACTAGCGGTCAAACCATACTGAGAAATGATCAGGACAAGAATTTATTCAGTACTATCTGGTCGGAAATCTCCATGGGTAATTCCTGGAGCGGGCAGTTAAAAAATAGGCGTAAAGATGGTGAAATGTATACTGAAGAAGCTATTATTTCACCGGTCCGGGGTGAATCGGGTATTATTACCAGTTATGTGGCTATTATCAGGGACATAACCAGAGATCTCAATTTTCAGGAACAACTGCAGCATAGTCAGAAAATGCAGGCTATAGGTCAGCTGGCCGGAGGAGTGGCTCACGATTTTAACAATATGCTGACCGGGATTATGACTGCTACTCTCATGCTCAAAAAATCAAAGACTCTTGATGATAAAGCACAGAAATATCTGAGTATTATCGATGAAGCCGTTCAGAGATCCGCCGGACTGACACAGAGTTTACTGGCTTTTTCCAGGAAACAACCTCAGGCTCTCAATATTATCGATCTGCACAATTCCATTAACAAAACGGTCAAACTTTTAAAAAGTACTCTCAACAAAAGGATTGCCATTGAGACCAATCTCTATTCCGGTTCCAGCTCTATAATCGGGGATACAGTTCAAATAG
Organism: Spirochaetaceae bacterium; assembly: GCA_016342385.1. GTDB lineage: Bacteria > Spirochaetota > Spirochaetia > DSM-2461 > DSM-2461 > Spirochaeta_F. The sequence goes on from JAEINM010000179.1 coordinate 6,473, forward strand.
AGAATTCTCTTTTAAATCTGGGTATTAATGCCTCTCATGCCATTGAAAATAATGGAACAATAAAAATTACAACTAAAATAGATTATTTTGAAAAATCGGATTGTCTGGAGAATGTCTTCGACATAGAACCTGGAGCCTATATACACCTGTCTGTTGAAGATGATGGTACTGGTATTGGTCCGGAAAATATGCAGAAGATATTTGAACCCTTTTTTACAACTAAAGGGATCTCCAAAGGTACGGGACTTGGTCTGGCGACTGTATACAGTATGATTGTTCAGCATAAGGGAACTGTTTCTGTAAAAAGTGAGGTGGGCAGAGGGACAGAATTTCATCTGTATTTTCCCGCAATTGAAAAAAACGTAACAGCTGAGGTAAAGGCTCCATTTCTCCACCCCGAGGTGCAGGGAGAAGGTTGTATTCTTGTTGTTGATGATGAGAAACTGATTAGGACTCCCATTAATGACATGCTCCTGGATTCCGGCTATAAAGTCTATATTGCCGATGATGGAGAAATGGCTTTAAAGGTTTATCGCGAACATATGGATGAGATTGATCTAGTCATTATGGATGTCATAATGCCGAAAATGAATGGCTACGAGTGTATGAAAGAGTTGAGGAAAATAAATCCTCAAATAAAAATCATCGTAGAATCCGGATATTCCTCTTCAGAGACTATTCTAAAAATGAAACAATTGGGAATTCATGGATTAATACATAAACCCAGTTCCGGAGGGACCATCCGAACTGCAATAAAAGAAGCTTTATTGTCACAATAAAGCAATCAAAGTTGCTGCTCTTATAGGTCATAAGCTCTAAGAGGCGGAATAAGCCGGTGTAGAAAATGGTATGATTTTTGCTGTCTCTATTTATGATAATGCAGAGAATGATCAAAGGAATAAAGATGGATGAATCAGGCAAAATTAAAATTCTCTTTATAGATGATGAAAATTTAATATGCACGATGGCAGGTGATGTCTTGGAGTTTTTCGGTTTTAATGTGGAAACCTTCAAAGATAGTTCTCAAGCTCTGGAGTGTTTTAAATCTAATCCCCGGCAGTATGATATTATTGTCACTGATCAGAAAATGCCGGGAATGACGGGATACGAAATGCTCTCCAGAATTTCAGAAATACGAGATGATATTCCTAAAATACTCTGTACCGGATATAGTGAAGAAGTCGATGACTTTAAGAATAGCCTAATAGGAATTGATGCTTTTTTTCTTAAACCCTATCATTTTGAAGATTTGATTGAACAAATTAACAAGCTTGTGTAATCTGTATCTATGGATACTCAAGATTCAAAAGTAATAGTTATAATTGATGATGATGTCAACATTCTTAACAATCTGGAAATGATACTGGAGTCCGAAGGATATGATGCAATAGAAAC
>JAEINM010000180.1 GCA_016342385.1 Spirochaetaceae bacterium
CCTATACTGGAGAGCAAATATTAGTGGGTTTAAACGATTCATTTATTAATCCGACTTCCCAAAGAGCAGATGCTCTGGCCATAGCGCCCTATTTTGGAGGCTCAATAGGTGATGAAATAGGTACTAACGGTGAAATTTCTACGATAACAGTCGATGAGATTTTAGATAGACTGGAAACAACTGTATATACCGAAACTGAAGTATGGACAAAAGCAAACTCCGATATGATTGCCAATTTTGGTTTCGATGTTGATCTCATAGCCTATGAAGGTGGACCTCATCTGGTTGCCAATGGTGTCTACCAGAATAATGAGACATTGGTTAATAAGCTGATAGAAGCCAACAGGAATCCGAGAATGAAAGGAATCATACTGAGGATGTTCGATGTCTGGTACAGCAGTGGAGGTCAGCTTTTTACAGGATTTGATTTTATTGAATATCCATCAAAATATGGTAGTTTTGGAATTCTCGAATATCAGGACCAGCCAATTAGCGAAGCTCCCAAATATTCAGCATATTTTGATTTTATCTCTTCAAATGGAGGCATCATAAATACATTGTCTCCTCTGCCGCCATTTAATATAAGATTAAAGAAATAAAGCCATTTTATAGAAAAGTCCTCGGGATAAAGGTAAGAGATCCTAAGAACCAGTCATAATAAATTCAATTCTATTAAATCATCAACCTCATAAATCCCTTTTACAAGCTTAGGGATACAATTGACTATGATAGAAAGACCTTTTACATAGCTTTCAGCACCTTCAATTTTCATTTCAATTGTAATTTTAGAGTCATTATGGGTTATCTCTTACTAATTTCATTTCCACAGTGTATGCAAAAGGGTAAATAAATGATGGTATCTTTTTTACAGGTTGGACATGAAATGTATAGATTAAAGCCACAGGCGGGACAGTGTTTTTCATGGTAATCGATTTTTGTATTACATGACATACACTTCTGTTTTTCGTATTGCTTTAATCTATACCTTTCTTTTGTAAAAATTTTAGTCTGAAATATCCATATTAAAAAAACAATGAAGCCTATAGAAATAAGCAAAACACCATAATACCAGAAGGTTATTAAATTTAATTTCAATAGAAAGTCATATACTGTTTTTAATAAGAGTTTGGGAATAACTTCAATTATTAACCGGATACTTTCAAATAATATTGGCAAAAAGGCCACAATAATATAATGAGAACTGATTATTGTCTGGATGTATTTTCCTTTGCTAAAAGAGTTGCGATTCCAAAGTATAAAAGCGGCCAAAACAGGAAGGAGAAAAACCAAATCAAAGACTGTTCGTTTTAGAGCAAACAATTTTCTGAATTTCATAATATCTTTTGCATAGTTGTTTTTCTGATTAGTAAATATAGTCTCTATTAGCTTTTGTACCCGTGGGGAATCTTTCAGGGATTGGCTTAATGCATGTATCTGCTCCAGTAATTGGAGCCCATCCGGTGAATTTTTTTCATTTCGATTTAGAGCTTTATAATTTGTTAATTGACGGTCATAAATTGAGAATTCTTTTATGAGACTTGTATCATTTTCTAGTTCAGAAAATAACGCTTCTATTTCTCCACACTTTGAATGAAGTTTCTCTATCTGTTTGTTTGTCTCAAATGTGGATCGAGTAACCCCTAATAGTTTGCTGGAAATTTTTTCAATAACATTATTCTCAACCCACTCATTATCTATAAGCATATTTCGATATTCGTAAGGGAAATATTCATACTCGTCTGTGAATTGATTTATCTGTTGACTGAGTCCAAAAAATAATATGACGGCAATAAAAACATCAGATAGGAGCAATAGAAAAAATGAGATTAAATTTAAGTCACTTCTACTGGAATAAAGTTGAATTGTTGGTTTAATTTCCATCGATACACTCCTTTCATTTTAAGGGTAATTCTTATCGAGATAGTTTGCCAGGCATACAATTTCTTTCCCTGAAGATTCATAAATGGAATATTCTAACTACTAATATCTTTCTGTTGTAAAATAAAATTATTCATAGGGATAATTCTTTTAAGGAGTTCAATGCACGTTCTGCATCTTGAGCCTGAACAAAGATATGGTCATGGTAATAGGCAGCAACAACATTTGCACTTATTCCCTCTTCTGACAGTTTTGTTGAAACGGCTGCTGTTAAACCGACAGCATTCAAACTTGAGTGAATTTTTAGAGTGATAGCTTTAAAAACATTCTTATTTTCAAGGGCATATGCTTCAGCTAGAGCACGGGTAACTATAAGAGTTAAACCCTCTTCTTCTTTAAACGAACATAAAGGCTTTAAATGTATGTAATCTCCATAATTACCAGGCAAGGTAATAAATACATACTCTTCCCTATTCAATACAGGAGACATTTTCTTCAATAGGGTTTTTAGGTTTTTTTCTCCGGACATAGTCCTCCGTCAATAAAAAAATATTGGGGATAAATGGCATTAACAAATATATTCAGAAGCATCAGTCATTGATTCTTTTGATGATCCGGTAAAATATTCTTTCTGCATATCAATTATCATGAAGGCCGGTTTCATAGGCATACTCCCTTTTTTTATCTTTAATAAAGAAGTGATTTAGGCAATATCTCCACCCTGTAGAGCCACTTCTTCATGAGGCATTGTTCTGTGGTAGGGGCGAAAGTATATTTTAGGGGAATACTGATAGAGGTCCGATACTTTTGTCATATAGATACAGGCGTATTTTTCCACCTGTTCCGCATAGCGGCTTTCATCATATCCGGATCGGAGTATTTCTCCCCAATAAGGATTGAAGAAAACCTTGTATTCTTTCAGGTTCTCGGAAATCTTTGTATTCAGTTCATCCATTTTTCCAAAAAGAGTATTAATTTCATTATAGGGGACTTTTTCCCCTTCATAACGCATGGTATCCAGCCTATTAATCTCAACTTCAAGAGCTTGTTTTTCTTTCATAAGGCTTTCAATCTTCTTCTGGACGGGTGCGGCCTGAATCAATCCTTTAATTTCCGATTCCAGATCTCCCAGAACAAGTGCTGTCCGCCAGTTGCAGGTTTTTTTAATCGATACGACATCGCCGTAAATGTGGTCCCCCAGGTATAGAATCTCACTTCCCGAATAGCCAAGATCCTTTTGAAGTTTTTCAAAATTTCCACCCTGATAAATCCCCTTTTCCACTTTTCCCTCGTAGTTGCTCATCATCCCCGACTCCGGATCAATCTTCAGGAATCGTCCCTTCCGTTCAAAGAACCGTGGTTTGTCGGCAAAAGTAATCACAATATCAAAAATATCATGCCAGCTTTTATTTTTCTGAAGAAAGGGGGTAATAGCGTAATCCAGCAGCTTTCTCGAATACTCATAATCGGAATTGGTGATGATCATTAGTTTTTTGCCATAGTCCAGATATCGCTCGAGCATTTTGGCAACATCGGGATCTGTCATGACATACTTTTTAAAATTACCAATTATGCGGGATTTTATACTGTCATCCTGATGGAGTATATCGATACAATTGTTTACATCCTGAACAATCTGATGATAGGGGGGGATATTTTCTCCCTCACTTTTCAGCTGTACCAGCTGAGAAAAAAGGACACCATTTGAGATGGCGAAGTTTGTATCGAGGCTCTTAAAATCGGGTGACCGCAGATCAATGGCCATTTCCTGGTAGATATCTTTTTGCTGCTGATAATCTAATGGTTGTAGACCATGATAAGCTATTTTTACTTTTCCATGCCGGCTAACCTGCATCAGGTTTCCATTTCTTACATCTATTACAAGACCGACAATGGCTCGCTGAAAATCAAATTTCAGTTTACCCACCGACTCGGGGTATCCAAAAGAGTCCACAAGTCTCACGGCGGCAAGCTGATGAGTCAGTTTTTCAAATTCCTCTGTGTGATAGCGGACAAGGGTGTAGTCCATATCAAAGCCGATTATTTTAATTTGTTTCATATTGAGCACACGATTTATAAATATTGCCATATGAATAAGTTTAAACCTCTGTGTTCTCTTTTACAAGCCGTTGATATTTGTCATAATTGCTTTATGCTGATTTTGCTTTCTCCCACAAAACAGATGGATTTCTCCCGAGCAGACCGATACAGCCAGACGGGCGGGGAACCGGAATTTCTCAAAGAAGCGCTATTGCTGAATAGAGAGTTGAAAAAACTGGATTTGAGTGAAATAAAAAAACTGATGAAAACCAGTGATAATCTCTCAAAGATTACCCGGGAAAATATTCAGAAATTTCATCAGCAGGATACCATTTCCCATTCTGCGCTTTTTGCCTATAGGGGGACGGTATTTCAATCTCTAGATGCCGGCAATTTCACTCCTCTAGACCTTGATTATACCTCAAAACATCTGCGTATTCTTTCAGGCCTTTACGGTCTTCTGAAACCGGATCACATGGTTTATCCCTACAGGCTCGAAATGAAAACGCCTCTGGTGAATGAGGAAGGAGAAAACCTTTATCATTTCTGGAAACCTAGAATAACAGATTCGCTCAACCGGGAAGAGGGTCCTATTGTGAATCTGGCTTCCGGAGAATATACAAAAGCCATCGATATAAGGCAGTTACATCACCAGATGATTTCCTTAAGTTTTAAAGAGAGGGAAGCGGGAAAAGTGCGCACAGTGGGGATGTATTCCAAAGTGGCCAGAGGATTAATGGCCCGGCATATCATTCATATGAAAATAATAGAACCGGACCCACTTAAAAATTTTGATCTTCAAGGGTATATTTATGATCCGGAATTGAGCAGTGAATCAGACTGGATCTTTGTGAGAAACAGGAGCTGAATATGTTTATAGAAAAATGGAAAAAGAAGAAACTCTTTGATAAAATTACCGATATTCTCTTTGTCGTTTTACTGATCGGGTTGCTGATCCCCCAGAGCCGGACCGCCATCATTGTAACAGTAAAAAGGGTTATAGCCTTCTCCCCGAAAGCCATCAGTACTGAAGAGAGAGAAACTGTAGAAAGGGATGATTTCTACTGGAAAATGGAAAGCCTTGATGGGCAGCAGTTTAATCTTTCCGACTTCAGAGGGAAGGTATTATTCATAAATGAATGGGCGACATGGTGTCCTCCCTGTATTGCCGAGATGCCCAGTATCCAGAAACTGTATGATCGGCTGAAAAATGATGATGAGGTTGTTTTTGTAATTGTGACAAATGAGAAGAAGTCTGTTGTTCAGACATTTATAGATGAAAACGATTATACCTTTCCCGTCCTGCTCGCCAGGTCTGAAACTCCCGGTCCGTTTTTTTCACCTTCAATTCCCACGACCTTTATTGTTTCTCCCGAAGGTGAAATTGTATCGAAAGAAGTTGGGTCAAAAAAGTGGCATGGTGAAGATACTGTCAGAATGATCCGGTCGCTCTATGGAGGATAAGAGACAGATTCTAAGGGAAGAGCGACCTTTTTCCTGGAAAATTGTAAAAGGTGAAAAGGCTTTTATTCTCTGGAAAGGCAAAAATATCAAGACAATTTCCGGTAAGGATCTGTTTAAAATGGAGAAACTGATTGAGGGCAATATTGATTTTGAAATACAACTGTTCCTTGCAAAAATTACTGGCAATTTTAAACATGGTAATGAGAAGCTGTTTTAGCTAATACCCGGGAACAAAGAGACTTTCCCATTGGAACAATAAGGTATAATACAATCAATTTCCCTTTTTAACCATGTTAAATGGGGGTTTGTCCTATTTCTGTTTTTTTCCCTATCTATATCCGAATTCTCCATATAGAATTATTTCAGGGGGAATCCATGGTAAATGAAAAATCATTACAGGATAAAATTACTTCTCGTTTCGGAATGACCCAATTAGGAGTCATTGCTCAGATAGTTGAACCTGTCAGTAGTTTGTTGACAATATCCGATGCAAAAGAAATGTTTGACGCCAATAGTGAACTGACTTCGCTTCTCGTGGAAACAAATTCCAGTAACGGGATTATCTCAAAAAGGACAATTCAGGATAAGAGTAAAACCTTTTGGGATTCATTGAAAAACCCCACACTGGATCATTTCATAGATAGCAATATAAAAGAGTTTAACAGCCGGGAGCATATAACGAAAGTACTGGATGTGATCATGTTGTCGGAAAATGAAGAGGATATATATAAGGATTTCCTCATATATCATGATGGAAGAATCCTGGGGATAGGTAACTATCTCAAGCTGGTAAACCACATTACATTTCTTCAGAATATGGAGTTGAACAGAGCCCGGAGTATTCAGCAGTTTCTCCTGGAAAAAAGTGTTTTATCCGATCCCGGGTTTGAATATAAAATCCATACGGAAATGGCCCACGAACTGGGTGGAGATTTCTATAAGCTTTTGGAGATCCGGGAAGACTATTATATGATCGGTTGTTTTGATGTTAGTGGAAAAGATATTTCTGCCTCTTTGGCAACAGCTATTTTAAGTTCCTGTTTTACCACTCTGAAAATGTGTGGAAACATAGAGGAAATGAATGCGGAAGAAATTATCAATAATCTCAATGATGTCTGTGTTTACCAGACCCCTTTTGATATTTATATAGCGGGAATCATGATATTTGTGGATAAGGCCAGTAATACTCTGGAAATTTATAATCTCAGTTATACATACCCCTATCTATTTAAAAAAAATGAAGAGGGGAATTATAAACTCATTAAGCTCAATCGAAGCGGTAAACCTCTCGGTCTCGATAATGATCTGAATTTAGCTGATGGGAAAACAACGTCAGCTCTCAATAAAGGGATGAAGTTTTTTTCTTTTTCTGACGGATTTACCGATATCAGGAATAAGAGAGGGGAGATGTTCGGAGAGGATAGACTAGAGGACTTTATTAAGAAAAATTATATGTTTAAACCGGACCGGTTTATTTCAGATCTACTAGGTGAAGTTAACTCCTATATGGGTGGAACTCCACAGGTTGATGATATGACCACTCTTGTCTTAAGTTTTTAAGTAAAGACCGGGCTATTGCAGACTTCTCCCTTTTAACCCCTCTCCCAAACAGGAGAGGGTGAATTATTGATTCAGACTCTCTTCTTCTTTATTGGCTATTTCCGTTTAACAGGTATTCATTTAAAACTTCAAGCTCTTCATCGGTACCATCAAAAGCCGGCATGTTTCCTCCGGGATTTTTCATAAATGCTTTTATACTGTCTGGAGTGTATTTATCATTCAGTTCGCTGAAGATAAGTTCCGGTCCGAAAGAACCGCCCTTTCCTTCGATAACATGGCAGGCAAAGCAGTTTTTTTCGGCAAATATATCGGCTCCTTTTAATCCACCCCCTATTTTGTCTGTCTGCACTTTGGGCGTATTTATAATTCTCATATCCATTGTCATGACACTGTGAACCAGGAAGGGCTTTCTCGCTCTTTCTCTTGTATAGGCTCCCATAAAAAACGCCGTATAGAGAGCGGCGGTGGCAATGATTAATAAGACAGCACCTCTTTCATGTCCTTTAACCCAGTAAATAATAATGGACACAACGGCTATTCCCGCCAAGGATATCATGGTGTAAAAGAATGGTGTAGCTACTCCCGACAGGATCTGGTCGATTGGAGTTGGATCGGAAAGCATGGGAGAAGTCGATTTGACTTTCAGGAAAAACGATAGACCGGATAATGGCTGAAGCAGAGCCAGAGAGGCACCCAACCCTCCGGTGAATTTATTCATTTTATGGTAATAACCGTCTGGTTCCAGTTCAGTTCTTTTTTTATAAAAGGTCCAGAGGAAAATAACCAGAGCTGTATTGATAAAACAGGGCAGTAGTAGGTGTATGGAAGATTCCAGTAATATGGGAGATAAAAAAGCATCGATCATTTTTCCTGATTCCAGCCAGTTAGCCGGGTTCAGCATAAAAGCCCAGATA
>JAEINM010000181.1 GCA_016342385.1 Spirochaetaceae bacterium
TTATTCTTCTTCAAACTTTTTTTCAAATAGATCGGCAATGGCTTCGACGGCTTCAGATTCATCACTACCTTCTGCAGAGACAATAATATCGGTTTTATAACTGGCACCTAATGTTATAATACCCATTATTGATTTGGCATTAATTTTTTCCGAATCTTTTTCCAGGAAAATATTTGATTCAAATTGGCTGGCCGTCTGAACAATCAGGGCGGCAGGCCTAGCATGAATTCCGGCTCTGTTTTTTATAGTTGTCGTTTTTTGTTTCATCTTAAATCCTGTTTGTTATTATTTTCCAGATAAATTTTTCTGGCATTTTCAGATTCCAGCCATTGAATAATATTTTTATTAAATTCCCGGGCTGAATATTGGCCTTTTTGCTTCAGTCTTTCATTTAATGCTGCAGTTTCAATAATTATGGGTATATTTCTCCCCGGTTTTACGGGTATTTTCAAATAGGGAACCTTTACTCCCAAAATATCAATGCTTATTTCACTGGACCCTATCCGATCGTAACTTTGATTGGAATCCCATTCTTCAAGTTGTACAGCAAAGTCAATTCTCTTTTCGTCTCGTATAGCTCCAACGCCAAAAATATGAGAGATATTAATGATTCCCAAACCACGAATTTCCATGTGATGACCAATGACTTTGTTCGTACCTGAACCTATTAGATTATTTCCTTCAACACATTTAATGACGACAGCATCATCTGCTACTAGACGATGGCCCCGTTCTATCAGCTCAAGGGCTGTTTCACTTTTTCCGACACCGCTATCTCCCTGAATCAATACTCCACTGCCGGCTACTTCTACCAGAACGCCATGAACTGTCTGCTGAGGAGCAAAATAATTGCTTAACTGCCTCATCAGTCTTACAGAGATCTCAGATGACGACAAAGATGTAATAAGAACCGGAGTATTGGTTTTCTCTGCAATTTCCAGAAAAGCTTTGTCGGGTTTTAGATTATGGCTGAATACACAGCATGGATAAGTAAATGTAAAAAGTTTTTCAATAGTTTCGGTTTTTTTTTCTTTATATAGTTTTTGGAGAAAAGCGTATTCCCCCCTGCCGATTAATTGAATCCGCTGTTCTGCAAAATTTTCATAGAAACCATTTAATGGCAGACCGGGTCTGTTTAATTCGGGAACAGTAATCTCTCTAATCAGACCTTTTCTTCCTGCCAGACATTTTAGCTCCAGAGCATTGTGTTCTTTAAGATCCAGATCCAGCAAATCCAGGACAGTTAATGTTTTCATATACACAGGATTATATCTTATTTCTTTGAATAAAAAAAGGAGAGGTCTTTACCTCTCCTTTTTTTTCCATTATTTGTAAAAAAAGTGGATTCTCCTTCCGGAGTTTTTTATCAATGCTGCTTTATTTTCTCCTTTTCTCTGGATACTTTTATCAGCATTTTATCAAATATCTCATCTATAGCTTTATATAGTTCTCTCTCTTCAACTTTTATATGACTGTTTTGTCCCCATCTGAAATGAATGTTGGATTCCACAATAAAAAAGCCTTTGCTTTCTTTTTTAATGATAATGTGAAGATCTACAATTAAATCTTCGACAAATTCCAGTTTTTCCAGCCTTTTCTCAATGTACTCACTTGTGGTTTCACTCACGTTGTAATGAACACCTTTTACATTTACTGTCATATCAGCCTCCTGAAAAATTTAACGCCTGAAGGACGGCATTATGTCTAATTCCTTGCGGTATTTAGCTACAGTTCTTCTGGCAATATTTATTCCTCTCATTTTCAATAAATCAGATATTTTTTGATCAGAGAGTTTTTTTTCGCTTTTTGATTCTTCTATTATCTCTTTTATAATTTCTTTGACAGCTGTTTTTGAATTTCCTGAAGAGACGGCATTTGTAAAAAAGTACTTCAGTTCAAAAACACCCCATTCGGTTTGAATATATTTCCCTCTGGAAATTCTTGAAACAGTAGACTCGTTCATATCTATTTCATTGGCAATATCTTTCAGGGTTAATGGGACAAGGTATTTAGGCCCTTTTCTGAAAAAATCTCTTTGAAATTCAACAATAGCCCTGGCTGTTTTCAGTAACGTGGAATTCCAGAGGTTGATGGTGTTCATAAACCATTTGGCATCCCGAACAGTAGAGTTTACAAATCTGTTTATCTCTTTCTGTTGGCGATTATCCGATTTATCTTTCTGCTCTATCAATTCTTCGAAATAGGAGTTGATCTGGAGAATGGGAATTTCCTCTTCATTAATTGTAAGGAAAAAATCACCATCTCTCTTTTTAACAATTAAATCCGGTATGACGTAGGATGGTCTTTCATAGGAGAATTGTCGTCCGGGAAAAGGTTCCAGATATTTAATGTAATAGAGGATATCGTCTATATCATCGAGACTTATTCCAGTTTTTTTGGAAATCTCAAGGTATTTTCCCCGGTTGAGAAGGTCCAGATAATCTCTTATGACCTCTTTTGTTCCTTCAGGATTTCCCCTGATTATATCTGTTTGAACAATTAGGGATTCTATATAGTCTGTTGTACAGGTTCCTATGGGATCAAGTTGTTGTACTATTGACTTAACCTTGTTTAGAGTCTCTAGTTCATTATTATTGGTAAGAACTTCAGGAGGCTCTATATTAAAACCATTATCGTCCAGGTTGTAGATTAATAATTCTCCGATTTCAATTTCTCTTTCACTTAATGGTTGTATATGCAGTTGGGAAATAAGGTGATCCTGAAGAGACTCATCTCTACTTATGGTTCCCTCCATAAATTGTCTCTTAGAATTATCACTGCCCTGCCATTTTGTACTGTAGCTATAACCTGAATCGGATGAGTTTTCAAAAGGATCATAGTCTTCCTTTTTCTTATCTACAATTTCATCGAAAGAAAGAGACTGGTTATCATTGACAAATTCCAGCGCCGGATTCTTTTCAACTTCTTCTTTAATTTTTAATTTCAGGTTTTGTAAAGGTAAAGCTAAAAGATTAATCGACTGCAATAGCTGAGGACTCATCTTCAGCTTCATCTCCTGCCTTAATACAGGTTTTTGAAACTGCAAATATTACTCCTGTTCATAGTAATTATAATTCATTTCATTGCTATTAATCATCAAATTTCATTGATTTTTTTTTTCGGTATAAAATTGTCACATTTCAAAGTCATGACCGAGATAAATTTTTCTGGCTAACTCACTTTTCAGAACATCATCTTTTGACCCGCTTACAATAATCTCTCCCAGGTTTGTAATGTATGATCTTTCAGTAATTTCAAGAGTATCCCTAACGTTATGATCTGTTATTAGAACTCCAATTCCCCGATCGGACAAATGTTCAACAATTCTTTTGATTTCAAAAACAGCTATAGGGTCTATTCCTGCAAAAGGCTCATCTAGCAATAAAAACTGGGGATTACAGGCTAGCGATCTGGCAATTTCCGTCCTTCTTCTTTCTCCACCTGACAGAGTAAAGGCTTTCTGTTTTCTCACTTTGACAATTCCGAGATCTAATAAAAGAGATTCGAGTAATTCCTTTTTGTCTGATTGAGATAGGTCTTTTCTTGTTTCCAGAATTGACCAAACATTTTTTTCAACAGTCAGTTTTCTAAAGACAGAGGCGTCTTGAGGTAAATATGAAATACCATTTAAGGCTCTCCGATACATAGGATCATGGGTTATTTCTTTATCATTGAGGAATATTTTGCCTGCGGTGGGTCTGATAAAACCGGCTATCATATAAAAGCAAGTTGTTTTTCCGGCTCCATTGGGACCAAGCAGGCCGACAATTTCTCCCTTTTTCATGGTGAAGCTCATGTCTTTTACAGCTTCTTTTTTACCAAAAGATTTTTTGAGGCCTTCAACTTTTAATTCCATTTCACTCCTGCTTTTCGACATTTGCACTGTCTTCTTCCTGATCTTCGAGTATTAAAGAGCCCTCAACTTTACCATCCATTCTGATTTCATCGGTATCGAGCAAAACCGTAATTTTTGATGCTCTGAAGGTATCGTCCTTTTTATATACAACAGGTAGTCCTGTCATAAGAAGGCTGTTGGAGTTTTTATCATATGTTGCAAATTCACAACGGCAAGTAAGATCCTCTTTTAATATCCGGACTCCGATCTGGAGGAAAAGGATCTCATCATTCTGTTTAAATTCTAGAAATCCGGACTTTATAATCATTTCATTTTTGTAGTCTTCCATAACAGAGCGGCTGCTAATTCTTGTAATTTTAGTTTCTCTGTTATAAAAGAGCGTTTCACTATTGATCTTTATCTCTTCCTCACTGTCAATAACTTCTACATCTCCTTCACAGACAAGAATGTTATAGTCTTTCCCGTAAAGTCGAATCTCATCAGCCGTTATTTCTTTATTTCCGGTTTTTACATAGGCATTACCGGAAAGAACTGTAAACTCATTTCCTTCTGCCGAATCATATCTCATAAAATCAGCAGAAAATTCAATTGATTCGCCGAAAAGGGATAAGGATATATGCATTAAGAAGAGAAAAGTCAGTAATAAATTATTCTTTTTCATTAGAGATAAATACACCTTTTATTTTACTGTCAAATGTAATGGTTTTTCTCTTAATATCTGCAGAAAACCCCTGTCCTGTTAACTCCGATCCTTCTTTGTCTCTCACCAGAACCGTATCTTCGGGATCTGAAGACAAAATTTTCTTTTCATCGATCCAGTATATGGATTCAGCTCTTAAAGAAGAATTATCTTCAGTTGATTCGATTTTTATAGAACCTGTCAACTGAGCATCACCGCTTTTCATATATAATACAGCAGAATTAGATCTTCCATGATTGTTTATTTCGCCGTCTTCATAATTATAAAAATCAACTTGTGAAAGATGTGTTTCTTCTTTGCTGTCATATACTTCTGCTTTATCAGCTTTTATCTGCATAGCCGGAGAACCATTTTGAATTTCAACAGTTTCATATTTGAAAATTATGGTATTGGGAATCTCTTCAGATAAGTTTTGAACCAGATCAGCCTCACTATAATCCAATGAGCAAGCTGAAAACAAAATCACAATTAAAATAATAAAAAATTTTCCCATTAATGTGAATTATTTATCAGCAGGTAATTCGTGTCAATTACATAAAGGTATGATCTGTGTTGTTATTCTTCAAAAAAAGAAAATCCTGAGATAGATTGTCTACTTCATATAGCCAGAAATTATTGGAATTGTCAGAAATAACTTCAAGGTTGGTCATAATATCGCCACCGTGACGAATAATCAGGGCAATGCCGTCACTGGGTCGAACTTCCATGGAATAGGTCCGTAAATTCTTTTTATAGTAGATCCGTGCATAATATTTCTCTTTAACTGATTTGTAAATATATAGAGATGTCAACCTGAATTTGTGCTTGAGCAAAATTTCAGAAAACAGATCATGAGTTAATGGTCTGGGCGGGTGTATATTTTCTAATTCAGTTATAATTGCGCTTGCTTCAAAAGGACCGATGGAGATGGGGATCGTATTTTTTTCATCAGTACTCTGCAAAATAATAACCGGAAGCTGTGATTCCTGGTGTAAAGAAATCCCCTTTATTGTTAAGCCTATTAGCTTGTTCTCTTTTCCCATATTATCAGTATAACACCACTTGGTTAGAAAACACTTTATTGGAATCAAGACTTATAAAAAAAGTACAGCTATTGACATCCCCAATATTCAGATCATAAAATTAACATATAAATTTCATTTGAAGCAGGCTTAATAGTGTCTGAATTTTTATCTGATTTAGATTTTGAGAAGTACAAAAATTTTATATATGACAAAAGTGGAATCTTTTTCTCCAACTCCAACAGAACGATACTTGAAAGTCGATTGAGAGAGAGGTTGAGAACAACCAAAAATGAAACAGTTTTAGATTATTTTTCTCTGATATCAAAAGATCAGGATGAAATGGAAGCTCTACTGGATTCTGTCACGACAAATCTGACCCGGTTTTTTAGAAACACAGCTCATTATGACACTTTTATTAATTATGTCATTCCCGATATAGTGAAAAAAAAACAGTCTTCCGGGAACAAGGTTTTTAAAATCTGGAGTGCCGGCTGTTCATCGGGGGAAGAACCCTACACGAATGCCATGATCTTAACCGAGCATTTACCACCTGATTTTAAGATTGAGATTATTGCATCGGATTTAAGCCTGAAATCTCTAATGAAAGCAAAAGAGGGCTTTTACCCTTCAACAAAAATAAGTGGAATTCCCGATAACTACTTGAAGAAATACATGGATCCCGTGGAAAACGGATATAAAATGAAAGATAGCATTAAGAGTCTGATTAAATTTGATTACCACAATTTAAAATTCCCCTCTGATTCTAAAAATTTTGATGTTATATTCTGCAGAAATGTTTTAATTTATTTTGATGAACTGGCTCAGAAAAATGTTATAGAAGGTTTTTGGAATTCTATGGGTGATCGTTCTTATCTGTTTATCGGTCATTCCGAATCTCTTTTTGGAATGGACACCAAGTTTGAATTTATCAAGACCGATTGGGCCTGTATTTATGGGAAAAACGTTAATTAGAATTTGAGGAAATAAATGATAGATGAACAGATTTCAGTACTGA
Source organism: Spirochaetaceae bacterium (assembly GCA_016342385.1). Taxonomy (GTDB): domain Bacteria; phylum Spirochaetota; class Spirochaetia; order DSM-2461; family DSM-2461; genus Spirochaeta_F. The sequence continues at coordinate 6,576 of JAEINM010000181.1, forward strand.
TAGTAGATGACTCAGCGATGATGAGAAATCTGATTGGACGAATAGTTGAAAGTCATGAAGGGCTTACAATAGCTGGAAAGGCTATGAATGGAGTATTTGCTTTACAGAAACTTCCAAGGCTGGAACCTGATGTTATTGTTCTGGACATAGAAATGCCGGAAATGAACGGTATCGAGTTTTTAAAAGAAAAAAATAAATTAAATAATCAGACTCCTGTTATCGTTTTATCTGCTGTTGCAACAAAAGGGGCAAAAGTGACAATGGAAGCTCTTTCTCTTGGAGCTTCGGACTTTATAACAAAACCCTCGGGATCAGGATCTCTTAATATACAGTCCGTAGGTCAGCGTCTGACGGAATTGCTGCTCGTTTATGGTCGGGATTACAGAAAGAGAACAGGTCCTAAAAAGAATAAAGAGAATCTGAGACCAAAACCAGCAGTCCCCTTAGCAAAACCTTTTGAAGACAATTCATTTAAAAAAACGACAGCTCCCATAAATATCGGAACGAGTCATTGGGAGAAAATTACACCGAAAAGGGAACCGGGACGAGTTCAGGTTATGGCTATCGGAATTTCGACTGGGGGACCGAATGCTCTGAGAAAAGTTTTTGCCAGCTTTGATCCGGATCTGCCTATTCCAGTCATTGTTGTGCAGCATATGCCAGCTGGTTTTACGGAAGAATTTGCAAAAAGTCTCAATAGGATTTGTCCTCTGGAAGTGAAAGAGGCGGCCAATGGAGATCTTCTGAAACCGGGGAGAATCCTAATTGCTCCGGGAGATTACCATGTTGAAGTCAGCAGAAAGTCTCTAGGGACAGTTGTTAATGTTGTCAGTAAGGATCCTGTTAATGGACATCGTCCTTCGGTCGATGTTCTGTTTAAGTCAGTTGCCGAGGAATTTCAGAATGAATGCATAGCCGCTATAATGACAGGTATGGGTCGTGATGGCGCCAGACAGATCGGCACTATTTATGGTGAAGGAGGCCTGACTTTAGCTCAGGATGAAGAGTCTTCTATCGTGTTCGGTATGCCTAAAGTCGCAATTGAGCACGGGTATATTCAACATGTCGTACCCTTGGAGGATATGGCGGAAAAACTTTGTCATCTTGCAAAAGAGTATTCATAATTTACCCGCAGCTGCTGCAGCTCCCGCAACCCGATCCGGTTGAACAACTGGCCGCTATGTCGGCACTGCTGATTTTTCTTATTACTTCCGGTAATTTCTGAGGGCGCAGTTTGAAAAATGTGTATGTTGATAAAAAAGAAAATACAATACCGATT
>JAEINM010000182.1 GCA_016342385.1 Spirochaetaceae bacterium
TGTATTTTCCGCCAGTTTTCGTATTTCATCAGCAACGACAGAAAAGCCTCTTCCCGCATCACCGGCATGAGCGGCTTCTATAGCGGCATTCATAGCGAGGAGATTGGTTTGCGCGGCTATTCCCGATATAAGCGTATTGATCTCGATCAAACTCTGAGAAAACTCGACAACATTAGAGACTGAAGAGACTGTCTGATTAATTTTCTCCTGGCCCGATGCAAATACACCGGTTATTTCCCTTGTTTTCTCTTTAACGATCCCCGTTCTTGTCGAGACTTCACTTATGGAAGCGATCATCTGCTCTACAGCCGCAGAAGATTCAGCTACACTATTTGACTGTTCATCAATTTGCCCGACAACTACTGATAGATTTTTAGCCAGAGACTGACCAGTCGTCAGGGCGACCTTAACACTTTCATATTCCTGCTTAATTGTTTCAGTCAAAGTTGTTATATTGTCGGAGATTACGGTTACCCCATCGGAAGAAGTCGTGACATTTTCAAACAATTTATTTTGTAAACTATTCAAACTGCTGAACATATCACCGGTTTCCCGAAGATGCTCACAGATAATATCGCTGAATTTGTTTACACGGTGACTTAACGTGGCAAACTCATCAACAGAAGATATATTAATTCTTTTTGTCAGATCTTTTTCACTGGAAACCATCTCCTCCAGCCTGTTATTGGCAATTCTGAAGAGTAGCGCCGAGTTTTTTGCCCACCTGAGGACAAGAGGTACGGCCACTCCTAAAAAAATAAGGAAATAGGGGGTGGAAGATATTACGATGGTCTTAATAAGTAATGTACTGCTGCCTATATCTGATTCCAGTTTAAGTATGAGCAAGAGAGTCAGAGAAGAGGCGAACAGCAAAGACATTACTGTCATAAATAATGGAATGATTATGTGCTTACTTCTCTGTCTCTGTATTAGCAGTGTATCGGAATAAACAGAAAAGTTTCTTGATGAAAGATATATGACAATTAGATTATCAAGTAAAATATAGGAAAATCCCGCACTCAACATAAGGCAGGCAAAAACCAGAACCGAGTAAGACAGGACAAAGATGATTCCGATGTGTACAGAAAAGAGGAGAAATAGGGCAAGCACTGTTATATTTAAAACCGCTACGACAAGAAGGATTTCCAGTGTTTTCAAGGGAGAAGAACTGAGAGCACTCAAATAACTCTCATACTTTTCCCTTTCATGATTCGGAGGAATAGCTTTATCTGTAAAAAGATTGACCTTTGGCGTGACTATAAGATTCAGAAGGATCGGGGTAAGAATGGCCTGGACGAATATAAGGTTTAAGGCATGTCCTGTCCCCCCTCTTAAAAATTGTGAATATAAGATCAATGTCAAAGCACTGTTTACAAGAGCTGGAATTGTTATCACATTTATTCGAAACCTGGTTTTTTCAGTCATTTTTGTTAATCTCGCTTATTTAGGGATTTAATAGGTTTTCAACCATTACTGGAGGTTTAAAGCCTGATTCTCGATTCTCTTATGTATAGGCCATAGCCATATTATTATATTTACATTAATTATAGAATTTCATTTCCCTTTTATTACTATTTTTTATGCAATTTTTTGTGAATATTTGGAAAGACGGAATATCTTTTTTCAAAAGGGTACGGAAACTCTTCGGGGATCTTTTGCTTTATATTCAGGTTTTTCTTGACACAGAAGGTTTACTGAATTAAACTTTGGCTAGGCCACCAGATAACCACCAACTGGTGAACTATGTAAATATAGGTTGAAAATGAAAATAGTAAAAGAACCGATCTATCAGCAGTTGATAAAAATCCTCAGATCTCTGATACAAAGCAGAGAATATGATATTGGGGATCAGTTTCTGACGGAAAGTGAAATCTGCACGCAATATGAAATAAGTAAAAATACAGTCAACAAAGCTGTGACCAGCCTTATTAGTGAAGGACTACTGGAATTTAGAAAAGGTCTCGGAACTTTTATACGATTAAAAAACAGTCAATATGACCTGCATTCGCTCATCAGTTTTACAAAAATGGCCGAGTCAATAGGGAAAAAGCCATCAACAGAGGTTCTTGAATTTAAAAAGATCTCCAGTGATGAAGTTAGTCGTGAAGTACGCTCCGCTCTTCAGGTCATGGAAACAAAGCCACTCTACTATATGAAAAGACTGAGACTTCTGGAAGGCAAGCCCTCTATTATTGAAACCCGGTATGTTGATGAGTCCCTCTCTCCGGGACTGAAAAAAAGTGATGTATCCCGTTCCATCATTGCCATGTGGATGGACAAATACAATCTTGAACTGGCAGGTGCCGATCAGACTTTGCGGGCTGTTCTTTTAAGTGATGAAAATGCGCGTCTCCTGAAGGAGAGGACAGGAGATCCTGCCATAGAAAGAGAATCCACAGGCTTTATTGAGAATGGAAAACCACTTTGGTTTGAAAGAACACTATTCTGTGGAAAAGATTATGTCTTCAGATTCAGAATCGAATCACTTAATGTAGCTCATACAGCTAAAAGTGTTTTTGTTGGAGATCTGGATTCTGATTGATATATAGAGATTTTTTTTAAAAGATGATAAAAAGGCGATCCCGGTCAGGACTCCTTTTCTATCATCTGAAGATATGAAAAGGAGGAAATATGGCGGAAATAACACAGGATGCTCTGGGGATGATTGAAACGAGAGGTTTCGCAGGTATCGTAGAAGCATCGGATGCCATGGTTAAGGCGGCTCAAGTCGAGTTAATAGGAACTGTAAAAATCGGAGGCGGATATATAACAGCAATAGTCCGGGGTGATGTGGCCGCAGTGAAGGCTGCCGTTGATGCGGGAGTCAGAGCCGCGGAAAAAGTGGGAGAGATAGTTTCGACTCATGTGATTCCAAGACCGCATTCATCGGTTGATTCTGTTTTACCACTGGGGAGAAATTCATGAGCAATATTGATTTAAGAACGTATATTTTTCTGGATTCACTCCAGAGACAGATGGCTTCTTTCATCTCGACAATTTCCAGAGGATACCTGCCTGTATCGGGTCAGGCATGCTGTATTGTGGAAATCGCACCGGGAATTGAAATTAACAGATTGACAGATATCGCTCTAAAGGCAACCAATGTTACACCGGGGCTCCAGGTAGTAGAGAGATCTTTTGGTATGCTGGAGGTGCATTCAGACAGTCAGGGGGATGCCCGCATGGCGGGAGAAGCTATGCTGCGGGAACTGGGAAAAACGGAATCGGACAGCCTGAAACCTAAAATACTGACAAGTCAGCTGATTAAAAACATCGAGGATCATCACGCACAGCTAATCAACAAAGTTCGCTATGGGAACATGGTACTTAAAGGAGATACCCTTTATGTACTGGAAATTGAACCAGCGGGATACGCTTATTATGCTGCGAATGAAGCCGAGAAGACTTCCGATATCAACATCGTCAATGTAAGCGGGATAGGAAAGTTTGGAAGAGTGTATATTGCCGGAGATGAAGCGGAAGTTCTGGAAGCCCGAAGAGTGGTGGAAGAACGGTTGAACTCTTTACCCGGTCGTGAAATTAAATAGGAGAACTAAATATGTCAGATAGAACAATTGAAGCACTGGGAATGATAGAGACAAGAGGCTTTACCGCTATGGTCGAAGCTTCTGATGCCATGGTGAAAGCCGCTCAGGTTGAGCTTATAGGATATGAGCAGATCGGCGGAGGATTTGTCACTGCTGTTGTCCGCGGAGATGTGGCTGCCGTAAGGGCTGCTGTAGAAGCTGGGGTAAGTGCCGCTCAAAAAGTGGGAGAAATTATATCCACTCATGTTATACCAAGGCCTAACAATGCCGTTGATGCGGTGCTGCCTCTTGGAAGAACACCTGCTAAAAAAAAGTAATGGGAGGTTCAAAATGCTTATTGCACGAGTAAGCGGCACAATTGTTGCCACTCAGAAGACAGAAAACCTCAGCGGCATGAAACTTCTCCTTCTTGAAAAACTGGATGTTGCGACGATGAAGGGGAAAAATGACTTCCTTGTCGCCCTTGATGCAGTCGGTGCGAATGTTGGTGAAGTTGTTTTTTATGTTACAGGAAGCAGCGCCCGTTTAACCGATACATCGAAGGGGAAACCAACAGATTCCACTATTACGGGTATTGTTGACAACATAGAAAAAGAGGGTCAGCTCATCTATCGGAAAAGTGAGGAAATCTGATGATTTTCGGAAGAGTTGCCGGTACTGTTATCAGTAGGGAAAAAGCGGATAAACTGACAGGAGCCAGATATAGGCTTATTGAGAAATGCGATCAGAAGGGAACAGAACTCAATGACTTTCTGGTCGCCCTCGATATGGTGAACAGCAGTGAAAATGATGTGGTATTACTGGCTCAGGGAAGTTCCTGCAGCTGGACTGATATTACAAAAAATAAAGCGGTAGATGCCATAATTGTCGGTATTGTCGATTTAATTGACGAAAAAGGAAAACTTACCTATAAACGGTAGGCTCTGGAGAATAAAATGGAAGGTTTAAAAGAGAGTCTGCATGAAATTATTGCAGAAGTTCTAAAAAGTTATGACCTGACTCAAATGACAGATAATCAGAAAGCGGGAGAAACAGCTCCCCCGGAAGTGTTTCAATCCGGTCCGGGGATTTTTACAACCATGGAAGAGGCTGTACAGGCGGCTGTTATTGCACAGCGGGAATTAATATTGATGCCCCTTTCCAAAAGGAAGGAGATTATCCAGGCTATTCGAGATGTTGTGATACAGAACAGAGAGATTCTCTCAATCAATGCTGCGGAAGAAACCGGATTTGGCCGCATAGAGGATAAAATAATCAAACACGTCCTCGCCGCTTCAAAAACCCCCGGGGTGGAAGATCTCGAACCGGAAGCATTCAGTGATGAACATGGCCTGACACTGGTGGAAAAAGCACCCTATGGTGTTATTGGATCGATTATCCCCAGCACGAATCCCACATCAACGGTCACATCAAATGGAATTGGTATGATAGCGGCAGGAAATGCCGTGGTCTTCAACCCCCACCCTTATGCCAGAAAAGTATCCTGTCAGATTATTACCATGATCAATACAGCCATTGTTGCAGCCGGAGGTCCGGTAAACCTGATGACATCAATAGTGAAACCCGGCATAGAATCAGCCAATGAACTGATGACTCATAAAAACATATCCATCCTGGTTGTGACCGGCGGTCCGGCAGTTGTCAAAGTAGCCATGAATAGCGGAAAAAAAGTCATTGCCGCAGGACCGGGAAATCCTCCCTGTGTTGTCGATGAAACAGCTGATCTTGTCAAAGCGGGAAAAGATATAGTCAATGGTGCCAGCTTTGATAACAACATTATCTGTATCTGTGAAAAGGAAGTTATCGTTGTAGAATCTGTTGCGGATCGCCTTAAAGAAGAGATGAAAAAGAACGGGGCTTACGAGCTTACGGGCCAGCAGATAAGTGAAATTACAAAACTTGTCGTATCACGGGCAGGCTGCCCCGGCAAGGAAGGGGTCATCAATAAAGATTATGTCGGAAAATCTGCCCGGGACATTGCCAGTGCCATAGGGGTTGAGATACCCGATTCAGCAAAATTACTACTTTGTGAAGTGCCGACAGATCATCCCCTTATATGGACAGAGCAGCTAATGCCCGTCCTGCCATTAACCAGAGTAGACAATGTTGATACAGCCATTGATCTGGCTGTCTCATGCGAACACGGATTCCGACATACCGCAATGATGCACTCTCGCAACATTGAGAAATTATCAAAAATGGCAAAAGTTATGAATTGTTCTCTTTTTATAAAAAACGGTCCAAGTTATGCGGGTCTGGCTCAAGGCGGTGCGGGATTTACATCTTTTACCATTGCCAGTCCTACAGGTGAAGGACTGACGAGAGCCAGAACGTTTACACGGGAAAGAAGATGTACTCTCGTTGATTATTTCAGAATTGTGTGACCAGAGGTAAAATATGAAACTGGGAAAAGTGATCGGACGTGTTGTGTGCAGCGAAAAATTGAGTTATTTTGATGGGCTGAAACTCCTGCTCCTACAACCTATAGATGAAGAACGGGAAGAATATGGGTCAGCTCTTGTTGCCTTCGATACAGTACAGGCCGGTGAAGGTGATATTGTTATGTATGAAGGGGGAAAAGAAGCTGCCAAGTCTCTTCCTAATTGGTTTAATCCTGGCGATGCATCAATAATTGGGATTGTTGATAATATAAATCTGCAGGATGGTTCCTTATGATAATGGGAAAAGTTATAGGCAATGTTGTATGCACGATGAAAAACGAACACTATAAAAATGAAAAAATAATGATTGTTCAGCCTATCGATCCAGATGGCAATAATAAAGGTAAAACGCTTCTGGCCATAGATGGCGTTCAAGCTGGTCCCGGAGACAAGGTTCTGGTTTTTGATGAAGGCGGTTCCGCCCTGATAGTAACTGGTAATCCCCATGCCATTTCCATACGGACTGTCATTGGCGCTATTATTGACAAAGTCTCTGTTGGAGAGTAAAAAATGCAGAATCTAAATTCCATTAACAATACAGACAATGTAAGATCTGTAGCTCTCGGATGTGATCACGGTGCTGTTGAACAGAAAGAGATAATAAAAAAGTATCTCTCCCACCAGGGTTACCGCGTTGTAGATGTGGGATGCCGGGCTGGTGAAAAAGTGGACTACCCCGATCTGGCTGTAGCAGTCTGTCGAAAGGTGACCAGTGGAGATTGCGACCGGGGAATTATGCTCGATGGCGCCGGTATCGGTTCAAGTATGGTCTGCAATAAAGTAAAAGGTATAAGAGCTGCCCTCTGCTATGACATGAGAACAATAGTAAACAGCAGGGAGCATAATAATGCCAATGTCCTCACTCTGGGAGGACCTTTTCACAGCGGGAATGAACTTTGTGAAATGACTAAATTGTGGCTGAAAACAAGGTTCCCCGGAGGAAGGCATATGGTAAGAATAAATAAAATGATGGCCGTTGAAAGAGGAGGATTCACGTAATGAATCAGAATGAATTAATAGATAAAATTGCATCGGAAGTAATGAATAAACTGAAGGCTCAGATGGGTGAAAATAAGATAGCATTAAAGGATACAGGAGTTTCGGCAAGAACAACGACTGGTTCAAACGCCGAAGCCGTTGCCCGTACAATAGATCATACACAGTTGAAACCCGATGCGACAATGGCTCAATTCGATCAGTTATGCGAAGAAGCAAAACAGTATAAATTTAAATCCGTATGTGTAAACTCAAGCCGTGTGGAATATGTAGCGAAAAAACTTCAGGGAACAGATGTTCTGATCTGTGCCGTTGTGGGATTCCCCCTGGGAGCCATGACCAGCAAGGCAAAGGCATTCGAAACAAGAGAGGCGATCTCTGCAGGAGCCGATGAGATCGATATGGTTATCAATATCGGTGCTCTGAAATCGGGCGATTACAAAGCAGTGGAAGAGGATATCCGCTCAGTCCGCAGGGCAACGAGAGCTACGACTGTCCTAAAGGTGATAATAGAAACATCCATGCTGACACAGGATGAGAAAGTGATAGCCTGCGAGCTGGCTGAAAAAGCGGGAGCCGATTATGTAAAAACCAGTACTGGCTTTGGCGGAGGCGGTGCCACAGTGGAAGATGTGTCTCTTATGAGACGTGTAGTCAGTTCCCATGTGCTGGTGAAAGCCAGTGGTGGTATCCGTGATTTTAAAACAGCTCAGGCCATGCTTGAAGCGGGAGCCAGCCGTCTGGGAATTGGTTCCAGTATAGCCGTTATGACCGGT
>JAEINM010000183.1 GCA_016342385.1 Spirochaetaceae bacterium
CGGAGACCCTTCTTGTATTGAGCCTCGATCTGTTCCAAACGGGTATTGGTCAGGTTTAGAATCCTCTCCTGTAGATTGATTGTTTTGTCTCCCGCATCTATCTGGTAGAATAATTTCTGAAGATCCGCCCGAAGATCCCTGATTCTGCTCTCTCTCTGAAGAAGTATAAGACTGAGCTGAAGAGCCTTAATCTGGTTTTCAATACTTACAGTGGGTTTCAGGCTTAAGCGCATATCAAACCCTCCCCGTAGAGACCAGTACTCCCTTTCTGTTCTTCCCTCATTAGAGGGATTGGTAAAACTGCTGATCAGAGGGGCGGATCGGGATAGGCTGGCGGAAAAGCTGATGCCGGGAATCATATGACTCAGGCTTTCCACTTCCCTCACGGCTGCAGCCTGATCGATCATTAAGGATCTTAGAACCGGATGGGATTTTTCCATTTTCTGCCAGGCTTCTTCAAAATCGATAGAGAGAGTCGGGAGTATTGATTCCTGTGGGTAAATGACTGGTGTATTCGAAATAATGAATAGGATAGCCATTGTTTTTATCAGTTTCATTAAAAGTTCACACCTTTTCCTTCATGGTCACTTGTCACAGCAGTATTGTGTGTCAGTACAATAATCGACGGCACGGCAAAAATTGTTAAGATTGTTGAAACCAGAAGACCTCCGGAAACTGCGATTCCCAGTGGCTGCAGGATATTTGATCCTTCTCCCAAACTTATAGCCAGAGGAAGCATTCCGAATATGGTTGTCAGCGTGGTTATAACAATCGGTTTGAATCTGATACTCGCAGATGAAACAAGTGCCGCTTTATAATCGGTAAACTGTTTTCTGCTTTTCATATAGAAATCGATCATGATGATGGCGTTATTAACGACAATTCCGCCCAGCAGAATTGTACCCAGAAGAGAGTTCAGGTTCAGAGTCGATTTAAAAATCCAGAGGGAAAGAATGACACCTATAAACCCCAGGGGAATGGTCACTAGAATTATGACTGGAATCCACAGGGAATTAAACTGAAATGCCAGGAGAATGTAAATTAGAACAATAGAAATAACCAGGGCGATAAAAAGAGACTCTATGGATTTATCCATTTCAATTCTGGGATTATCAAAAGTGTATCTGTATCCCTCAGGTAGAATCAGAACTCCCTGAAGATAGGCTTCTGTTTCTCTCTGAATCCTAAGCCTTTCAGCGTCGCTGATTCTGAAACCGGCTAATCCGAAAAGCTGAAAGGCCGGTTCCCTATTCTGACTGTAGATCTGGGAAACCCCTTTACTGGTGCTGAAATCGAAAAAGTGTTTCAAAGGGACAAAATTCTGATTCCAGGGCACAAGAAAATCTTCCAGTTCCTCTCGTGAGTCCAGGTCTTCAGCGGGATAATCCACAGAAACCTGTACATCCTCAACACCGTCACTTAATGAAATAGACGAGGTTCCCGATAGAATTCTTCTTATCAGGGAAGAGAGACTGGATTCATTCCAGGGAGGAAGTTTTCCAATTGTCTCTTCCCGGGGGGTCAGGTTCAGCTGCTCCGTAATTGATGATGATGGACGGGTAAAAATCCTCTGAAAATATTTTTCCTGGTTTAAAAGTTCCTGTATGGATATAAGAAGATCCACTTTTGTTTCGGGATCGGGACCATAAAGGCTAAGCTGGAAGTCAAAGCTCATCGGCAGGGGAAGGGCCGCGGGATCCCAGGCAAGAACACTGTAATACCAGTCTCCTTCACTGATAAATTCCTGCTGAAGCAGGGTCATGGCTTCTTCAGTATCCTTTGAACTGCGCAGGTCAAGAAAAGTCTGATTGAAACGTCCCGAAAGATTTGTATACTTCTGAACAAGTTTATCCCCCAGAATAGTGATAATCCTCTCATTCATTTGGGGAAGAACTTCTTTCATCAGTTCTTCTGTGTCACTTATATTGGCATTGCGGAAAAACAGCACAATTCTATCGGAAGAGGGTGTGGATATTATTTCTTTAGGAATTTTCGGAAGTATAATTAATACAGATGCCACCAGGCTCCCGAATGCCAGTAGAAGAAATATAAGAGCTCTTATTTTCCTGTGTAAAAGCCACTGGAGAGTCTTTCTGTATGTACCTATCAGCCTGGTGTCTATATTTTCGATATGAGTCTGGAGAAAACCGGGAGTTTTGGTTAATCGTTTCTTATTGCGGAATAGATAGTAGGAAATTAATGGAACAACAGTCAATGAGACTACAAGAGAGACAAGAAGACAGAAGACAACAGTTCTGGCCTGGTCTCCCAGTATGGCATTGGTCAGGGGTGCTGTAAATGAGATGGGCAGGAATACGAGTACTGAAGTCAGAGTTGAGGCAATGACCGGTGAACGAACCTGGGCTACTGAATCGAGGACAACAGTTTTCCAGTCTTTGCTTTCATCGCTTGTCTCTTGCGATTCTCTTCTGTGCCTGTGTATATTTTCCATAACCACAATGGTGGAATCCACAATCATTCCCACGGCCAGAGCCAGACCTCCCAGAGAGATGAGATTGATAGATACTTCGAATAATCCCATAAAGAGAAAGTTCAGAATAATAGTGACGGGCAGCGACGCCGCAATCAGTAGAGTGTTCTTCCACTCTCCCAGAATCAGAAATACAATAAGTACTGCCAGGATTCCCCCTATCATGGCTGCCTGAATAACGTTATCGATAGATTTTTGTATGTATTTGGCCGGATCGAGGTACAGGGCGAAGTTCGTATCTTCGGGAATCAGATTTCCCTCTTTGGCCTCCTGCATAATTCTCTCTATCTCATTTGTCATGGCGTTGATATTCCCTCCTTCTACCGGAGTCGCTGTCAACTGGACAGCAGGGGTTTCATCTACCAGAAAAACCCGGGAGGGAAGGGTGTAGCGAATATCCAGGACGGCGATGTCATCGAGGGTTATGCTGGAATCGCCGACTTTTTTAATTTCCAGTCTGGGCAGACTCTCCAGATCCCGGCTGTTTTTTTCAAGTCGCAGGCTTAAGCGGCCATCAGAAGTTTTCATGGAACCGAGAGGTTGTGGAAGGAATCCCGCCTGAAGGGCTGTATTAACATCATTGATTGTAATGCCGTATGAGAGCATTTTTTTCTGATCCAGAGTGACATCGACCAATAGTCTTCTGGTGTTGTAAAAGCCTATTTCCTCCACATCCTGCAGCTGGTTCAGTTTTGATTCGAGATTGGTTTTTAAAATCTGGTATAAGGTTTCCGATGCCGTAGATTCCGAAGTCAGACCCATGACAAGATACCCGGCATTTTCTCCTTCTCTATATCGCACAGAGTAGGAATCCTGAATTTCTCCGGGAAGAGAGGAGTTTATGGTGACCATGATATTTTCCACGGCAGTCCGGGCCTCGTCACTCTCAATATTCCAGTCGAAAGTCAGATTAAAACGGCTGGAATCCGTAGAGTAGGTTGTCTCCAGCAATTCCAGGTTTTTCAAAGATAAAAGCCGCGGCTCTATTCTGTCGGCATATTGATCCTGAAAGTCGATGGCCGATATACCGGAGTGACGGAGATCTATCTGAACACGGGGGCGTCTGGTCTTGGGATACATCATAACCGGAAGACGGGATACAACAATGAAACCAAAGAGAAGGAGAACAATTGTAAAGAGAAGAAAACCGGTGGATTTCCTAAAAATGAAATCCAGCATCAGTCATTTCCCTCATGAGGATTATCGCTCATATTGGCCTGAATGAGCTCTCTTGGAGCCATTCCTTCTCTCTCGTTTCCACTTATCTGTCGTACAAATCTCTCTCCTGATGAGAGCCCGTTCTCTATGGTAACCTTCAATTCAGCTTCTGCACCGGTGATTATTTCTCTCCTGGTTAATTGATTGTCTTTGTTGAGGAGCCAGACATAGGATTTGCCGTCGCTTTTAAAAACAGCGGTCTTTTCAATTGTGATCCCCTCCTCTTTCGATGCCGCCAGATCTACAAATAAAACCATTCCCAGAAAAAGATTCTGGCTTCTGGGAAATTCCATGGTCAATGTGAATAATCCTGTGATGAAATCCGGTTCCTGGGAAATCTGCTGAATCCTGCCCTGGAACTTATCTCCTTCGGGTGTTACTCCTGTGACCTGTACCGAACCCAGACTTCCGATGGCCCGGGCATCTCTGTCACTGAGATTTGTTTTTAGAAGAAAACGGGAGTTATCGAGAATGGTTATAGCCTGAGTTCCAGCATTTACTTCCTGCTTTTCAAAAACATTTATCTCTGAGACTATTCCTCTGATACGTGATTCAATGACAACAGGCAGGAATGTTTCACCGACTACATCTCTGGTAATTTGAATTAGTGGCTGACCGGGTTCAACAGGATCTCCCAGATTGACGAGGATGGACTGCACATAACCGGAAACGGCTATGGAATGACCAATTTTTCGGGCGGGAGTCAGTCTTCCCCCCACGGTGATAAAACGGCCCGATTTTGCCGGACTGGCTACTGCAAAAACTCCTCCGTCCTGTCCCTGGCCACGGCCGCCAAACTGCGCTGCTATAGAATAAGGAAAGGTAAAACATAATATAATGGCTATGATTTTGAGATGTCTGATATTCACCTTGGAGCTCCTCTATACAGAAAAAAATACACAGATCTAAAGTGACTTTATTATAATTTGTATTTCAGTTCCTGTCTAAAAATAAAAGATCTTTATTTTTTAATGGAAGGGATTACACTATCATTAGAATTGTAACAGATCCCGGTTGATATATTAGGATTGTTTATTATTAAAATGTGAGGTTTTATGAACAAAGTCTTTATATTATTTTATGTTTTCTTCCTCCTTCCGGGATGTTCCCGGACGATCCCCCGGCAAAAGGATTATTTAGGCGTTTATAGAATACCAAAAATCACAGAAAATAGTGAAAAAATAAAGAATACAATGCTGACCCAGATCGAATTGACAGAGAGTTTCTACATTATGAGAATAGACAGAGATGGCGATAATAAATTTTCTGAAGATGAGATTTCAAAGAGTACCTATCTTTTCGCTATAGATGAGAATAATAATCCATATATTACGATTACAGGTAATGATGCCCTTATTTCCTTATTACCCGATAAATATTACGATCTTCTATTGCGGCGGGTTGATGAAACAGGACTTGTCACCACAATGTATATGATCAAAGTCAGATAGGAGAAAAATATTGAATAGGGATAAATATTTGAAAATTATTCTGCTTCTGCTTATACCTCTGTTCAGCTGCTCGGACCCGGTTCCCCGGCAAGAAGATTACTATGCTGTTTATAACATCATTAAAGTCAGAGAAAATGGCAGAATCCTGAACCTGGATACCCTGTCTCAGGTTGAATTGACAGATGAACTGTATATTTCGGGGCTTGATAGAGATGGTGACAATCTAATTTCTCAGGAAGAGTATTGGGCAACTGCTTATGTTTTTTATACCGATGATGATAATAAAGCTTTTATAGAGATAAATAACAGCGATACTGTAGTCGAACTTCTACCTCACCACTATTATGATCTCTTATTAAAGAGAATTGATCCCTTGGGAAATGAAACAATTATGTATCTAAAAAAGGTGATAGACCGCTGAGACATAGCTATTAATTGGTAAATAAGATAAAAGAATATCAGGGTAATTGTAGTGAGAAAAGACAATCATAGAAGAAAAAATATTTTACAGACAAAATATACGAGAGATAAAAAAACAAAAGCCTATATTTTTGAAATTCAGGTCGACCAGTATAGTGACCTTTTTAATGATCTTGATCCATCCCCTCTAAAGAGAAGAGATCTGGATCAGGATTTTATTACCTATCTTGAAGAATCTTCCTATGATATTCCCCTGCAGAATCAGATCGTTCTGCATATTTATATTCCTGAAGATGTGAGAAATAAAGAACAGGAAAATCGGGTAATTTCCGGATTGAAGACATATTACAACTTTCTGCTGATGACCATGAACCATCAGATCTCCATTTCCTATAAGAATTTTATCATCTATTTATGCATCTCTTTAAGTCTCCTCTTTACGGGATTCTACCTCGGTTCAAAAATTTCAGAGAATTTTCTCCTGCAGACTCTTGTGGAGGGCTTTTATATCGGTGGTTGGGTGTTTTTCTGGGAGGCAATAGCTCTTTTGGCCTTTAAAACCAGAGAATTGCGGGATTCCAGTAGACGATATAACCGGATTTCCAATGCGGGGATATTATTTTTTAATAAATAAAATCGGGAAATCCTCAATAAACTTCTAACTATGGGGTTGGCTTCACATTTTATACTTCACCTACAGAGTCCCTTAAAACCTCCAGTATTTTCACCATAGCCAGAGTATCGAGTTCACAGTATTTCAGCAGAGCCTTTCTATATTTCCCCCTTTCCTCTTTATCCATTTCAATAAGTCTCGGGAACACATTCATGGCTTCAGTCCCATTGTGAATAAAATGCAGTTTTTCATAGGCATCGGACATCTGTGGAACAAGAGCGGGCAGCACATATTTTATGGAATAACTGCCTTTCATTTTCGGAGAATAGAATTCTTTTTTTTTGAAGGGAATCATCAGATCCCTGACATTTTGACATATGGCCATTAAATGGTCAGAATACTGAGGGAAGCTCAGAGCCAGTCTTTTCATAATTCCTTTTTCAAAATTCATATTGTAAGCCAGAACAGTTACATCGGTGGGGATCGCTTTAACAAGGCTTGTGGCCAGTTTAAATCTGGGATCCATACCCTCTTCGGCAAGGAACTCTTTATGCTGTAAATCCCCATTTTTCTGTTCAATATGCAGTGAGTACTGGAAAGGGATGTGCAGGTAGGGTTGTACTCCCGGCCATTGGGGAATGGCATGCTGAAAAGATTCAAAATCGAGGTGATATATGGGATAGGTCAATCCATTGAGGAAGCGGGAAATAGCCCTTGTATTTATGATGACTTCTTTGCGCAATTCTGATGTAATCTGAATTCTCTGAGGGGAAGATAAATCGGAAAAATCTCTAATCTGGTCAAAGGTTCTGATCCCCATTGAATAGAGCGCCATTTTACGGTCCATACTTAAACCGGCAATCTCAAAGACATTATTTTCAGGCATATTTCCCCAGCAGTTTTCATAGGCATCACATTTATAGGGAGTCGTGCAGTGTTTTCCAATGGGTACGTCTTCCATGTCATTGTTTAACAGGGTTTTAAACCTTGTAATATGTCGGGAGATATTTTCCTCCAGAGCAATAACATCTTCTGATACATCATTAATGTTAAACAGAGCGGCCGGATCAAGAAGATCTTCTCTTATATAGGTATTATTCATATTTATCAGATTACTGCTTTTAATCGTAAAGCCGAGACCATGTAGAACATAGAACTGAATTGACAGATCATCTATATAGATTCGCTTAACCTTGGTTGAACTTTTCACTTCATATATATTCACAGACTTATCTTCGTTTATCTGCAGTATATCAACCATCACCATGACATCATCAAAGACAAATGTTGCTTCGTAGAGAATATTGATCCCGGCTTCCATATACTCCTTTGTTTTCTCTATCTGTTTTTCCGGTGATGAAAGAGGGATTTCTCTTCCTCCGGGAAACAGCTGCCGTGCCAACCGTCCAACTTCGTTTCCATCTTTAAATTTTGTCAGGGCTTTCTCATCGGGAGGAGTTAGAATCCCGGGGTTATGAATTTTAATCCAGAGAGATTTTGTGCATTGTAATCCTCTGACATAGAGTGATTTTGATAGGTACATACCTCATAATATAAGCTTTCCCCGAGTCATAAGCTCCATCTTTTTTATAAAAGGATGGAGCCCTCTTCATTTATTACCGGTCAGAT
>JAEINM010000184.1 GCA_016342385.1 Spirochaetaceae bacterium
TTCTTTTGGAAGACTTGGCTTGCAAAATAGTTTTTCAATAGGTCTTCAATATCTTCTTTCATAAGACCAGACTCCTTTCCAGATTTTTTTTCAGATTTTTTTTATTTTCCCACATACGGTATTTTATAGTTCCTTCGGGGATTCCGGTTATTTCGGAAATTTCCCTGTATTTTAATTCTTCATAATAATGGAGAAAGATCAGTTCTTTATCGACTGAAGAGAGCTTGGATACGGCCTCTCTGATCATTTCCTGCTGTGTGTTTTTTTCCATGATTGATTCGGGAGTGTTTTCATTACTCAACAGATGATCATCAATGTTTTCAATGGGATTTTTTTTCTTTCTCATCATATCGATCTGATAATTTCTGGCAACAGTGTATAACCAGGTCGAAAATGAATAATTGTCATTATATCTATGGATCGATTCAAAAATATGCAACAGTATATCGGAAACCAGATCTTCATGATCATCAAAATTTTTCTGGAAGTTTTTTATATAAACCTGCAGTTTCGGATGGTAAACTTCCCAGATTTCATGGAACAGTTCATCGCGGTGAATATCTTTACTGTGCTTTTTCCATTTAAGGAATTTTTTTCTGATTTGATCCATATACTTATATTATTCGTATTTCTCTGTAAAAGGTTGGCATTATTTAAAAATTTGCCGGAAACAGGTCTCCCCGTCGGTCTCAACCTCCAGGAATTGCGCATAATCCCCAATGGCTTTTTCTATAGATTTTTTCATTGTATCATCGGGCTTTACTCCCTTTTCCCACCACCAGTTTTTGATCGATAATGACAATCCCTTTTTATTTCTAACCGGTTCAAAACGGGCAATTATTCTGTCTCCGTACAAGACGGGAAGAACATAATATCCGTATTTCCGCTCTACTGCAGGTTTGTAGACTTCCCACCGGTACTGAAAACCGAATAATGTTTCAATAAGGAATCTGTCCCACATGAAATTATCCAATGGAGCCAGGAAGGTTATTTTTTTTGTTATTTTTCTCTTTCCAGTCAGAATTTTTTCCATTAAATCTCGTTCTTCACGGCGGATATAGAAATTAAAGGGCAGGTCTATAATTTCAATTGGAATGATTTCATCTGTTTCCAGAAGCCTTCTGAGAGATTTATCTCTCTCTGCTTTTTTTATTATTCCGAGCCAGCCGTCTCCGCTCTTATCATAATAGAGGCCTATACTTCCCAGCCTCCTTTTCACAGACCAGTCGTAATATTTATCATCTTTCTCATTGGGATCTTTGGCGGACAGGTATTCTCCCGGAATAAGCTTTTCAACCAGATCGTATTTCCGTCTGCTGTGTATGCGGCTTTCTATGGCGAGTTTTCCGGAAAAAAACAGAATTTCCAAGGCTGCCCTTGATAATTTAGCGGGAGCCCAGGACCAGTCAATTTTTTCATGGAAGTCGAGATCAAGGGAGGAAAGAGGTCCCCTGTTTTTGATTTCCACCAGTACTTTTTCTGCTATCATCCGCAATTCTTCAGCATCTTTGCTGTTGTAGTAGGCCAGATCCTGATCCCGTTTTCTTTTAAAATAAGGATAATCACTTATGTTGTAGATACACATCATTTTATCCCAGCCTTCTGTGAGGAGCCTTTTCTTATAGAGTAATCTGTAGAGATCAGAAGGTCTAAAATTGCGGATTCTGGCCTGAAGTACCAGTTCGGCATTTTTTCCGCAAATGTCCAGAGGATCAAATTGAACTGAACCGGCTTTTTGGAAATATTCTAAAATTCCCTTTTCTTTTCCATATGGACTATAGCGATCCAGACTGTGATAGGCCACAAGAAATTTTCTGGCCAAAGCCTGTGTTATTCTGATTTTTTCCATCGGGCAATTATATATCAGATATGTTAAAAATTTATTAAACTTTACTTTCCTTTGGGAAATTATTATATATATCCTACATAAGGAGACATTTTATGCCTGATAATATAGTCGTTCTGGGAGCCAGCCCCAAACCGGAAAGATATTCCAATAAAGCTGTCACTATGCTGAAAGAAAAGGGGTATAATGTTATTCCCGTTCATCCGGCTGTCAAAGAGGTCAATGGAATTCAAGTAACAGCTGATCTCAATGATATTACAGATGATATCCACACCGTCACACTCTATGTCAATGGATCTATGGTGGCTAATATGGCGGATATAATTGCATCGCTTAAACCGAAACGTGTGATTTTTAATCCCGGTACGGAATCATCAGAAGCTAAGAAGGTTTTTTTCGAGAAGGGGATTGAAGTCTTAGAGGCCTGCACTCTTGTTCTGCTGAGAACAAATCAGTTTTAAAAATAAAATTTCACAATGGTGATTCTATGAGAAGCTCATTTTCAGTATGACATATTGGCCGCTAAAGTCCAGATTTCCAAGGCATTTGCTTTATAACTGAAGTGATTCAATCAGATAGTCTATGAGACTGTTTAATTCCTCATCCATGGAGATGCCCTGTTCCTCTTCCATCAGTTTTTTTCTCAGACTGATTTTTTCCACATAGCTGTTTATGATATTGAGAAACATGTGGGCGGTTAATTCGGCATTCGCTTTTCCTCCGGTAGAGGGCATCTTTAGTGATTGATCTTTCTGTCCCTCTTCAAAGACAGAAACAAATATATCAAAAACTCGTTTATTGGCTTCAAAATATTCGGTCACATAGGAAGAATCAGGATAGGATTTGTCGAAGAGGATATTGAACTGAGCATCGAGTATATGATAATGATTAAATTCCATATAGGTCTTTTTGTACACATTGAGCAGTCTTTCGATTCTCTCTATGGGAGGGGCGTCCCTCCTGTCCTCATGGAGGAGAAGATCGGCAAAACTGTTGCTGATTTTTGTCATAATAATGAGGATGATCTCATTTTTGTTTTTAAAATAGAGATAAATGGCTCCATTAGTCAGTTCGCAGGCCTCTGCTATATCGCTGATTGTTGTTCCGGGAAATCCCTTTTTCAGGAACAGTTTTTCAGAAGCCCCGAGGATCTCTTTTTTTCTTTTTTCCTTTAATTGAGCTTTTTCCCGTTCAATGCGGTCTTTACTGGCCAAATGAAGCCTCCTTCCGTTAATCCTCTACACTGGCTAAAGGGGGATTCTTAAGTATTTTGAGAGTTGATTTCTCATCATATTTTAAAAATAGAAACAATCCGAGAATTAAAAATCCCATTGCGCCATAGGTTGTAAGCCGTATACCCTGCTCTGTGGGAGCTCCTCCTGATTCTCCACCGATATGTGTTATCAGAGGGAATATAAGCAGAGTGATAGAGGCTCCCATTTTACTCATAAATGTACGGGCACCAAAATAGACGGCAGCCTTATAGTTTCCCGTTCTTCGCCCATCGGCTTCTGCAATATCGGCAACAATGGCATTGGGCAGTATCCCGAAAATAGCTAGTGGCAGCGCGGCAATCACTACAGTGATAAAGGCCTGGGTATTTTCTGAAAAGGGGAGGCGACCCCAGAAGGATAGAAATAGCCAGCTTACAATAAAAATATAAAAGGCGAATATGAGAAGATTCTTCTTGCCGGTTTTTCTGGCAACCAGACTGACTGGAACATAGAAGACAAAGCTTGAAAGAAACAGAACCACCATTAGTGTGGATGCCATCTCCTTGGGAAGCTTTAAGAGCTGGATTATGTAGAAACTGATACCGGTCTGAATGAATGTCAAAGCGAGGAAGTAGGTCAGGTCGGAAAGAGTGAAAAAGAGAAAATCGCGGTTTTTAAAGGCGTTGATAACCGCCTTAAATGATCCCTCCTCCGATGTATGGGCCTCGCAGTATCTCTTCTCATCAATGAAGACAACCGGTAGATACATAAGGATCGCCGAGACGAGAGCAAAGCCGCCAATAACCGTCTGGAAGGCCTTTGCCGGTGCCATTCCAGTCCCTTCCAGCATCCCCTGGAAGGCATAGGATCCGTTTCCAATCATGAAACCCAGAGCCCATGTTACGGATATCATAGTACTCAGTTCCAGTCTCTCATCGGGAGTGTGCCCCAGTTCACTCATAAGAGCAAAGAAAGGGGTTACATACATGGTCATAAAGAGATAGAAGAGGAATGTGAATACAAAGAGCCACATGGTGTTAAAAAGTGCCGATGCCGTCGGGGGTAGAAAGATCAGCAGCGAGATAAGGGCAAAGGGAAAAGCCCCGATCGCCATATAGAAGCGCCTTCTACCCATTGGGGACCGACTCCTGTCTGATAATCCGGCTATTAAGGGGTCTGTAATACCATCAAAAACTCTGCTCAATGAGGCTATTATTCCCAGAACAGCAGCTGAGCCTATGTAGATGGGGAACATTCTGCCTCCATCGGCCTGACTGTTGGAATCGTAAAAATAGTATAGCAGATTCATAACACCGAATGATCCGAGAGACCATCCCAATTGACCCAAAGCATAGATTATCTTTTTCCCCATGGGGAGTTTTTCTATTGTATTACTCATTATTATCTCCTTGAGTTATCCATTGAATGACTTCTTTTTTTACATATTCTTTTTCTTCCCCGGAGACCAGAACGTGGGGACTTTTCTTCAAAATAACATTTTTGACCGGGCACTTTACTAATTTTTTCTCCAGCATCGGGCCAACATTTACGGGAACCGAATCATCCAGTTCAGACAGCATTATCAGAGTAGGACAGTGTACTTTTTTTAAACTTTTTCCGGCTATTCTTATCAGTTTATAGAGATTGGCCAGTTGTCCGGGGAAATTATAACTCCAGTATTCCCGGCCCAGTTCCTTTATATCAGGACCATCTGTAGGGAGAGGGTTCCACTGCTTCGGAATTTCTTTTCTAAAATATTTCAGAAGAGGGGACAGGTAGAAGGTGCGGCTTTTAACAGCCATGGCCGGAGCCAGTAAGGCAATGCGCTCCGGATTGAATTCCGCGGCCAGTATTAATGCCAGAACGCCTCCCATGGAAAGTCCCACAATGGATACAGAGGAATACTCGGCTTCCAGCTTGCTGTAGGCATCTTTAATATGATTGAGCCAGTCTTTCCAGCCGGTCTTTAAAAAATCACTTTTATTTGTTCCGTGACCGGGCAGCCGGGGAAGGGAAACCCTGTATCCCTCACTATTGAGAGCATGAGCCAGTTCATAGAATTCTCCGGGATATCCCGTATAGCCATGAATGATCAATACAGCTTTTTTTCCCCTTCCCTCCAGATGTAAGGGAAACGCTTTTTTGTTAATGGCAACCTCTGACATTTATACCCCTATAATTGATGGTTATTTAACTAAACGCCGTTTAGTGGCGTAATTCATAATATCATCGGGTCTCTTAGGTGTCAAATTTTCTTTTTGACTCCTTTTCAATCTTCATATATTTGTATAGGTATGAAAATGTTTTTCTTTAAAACTATTAAATTCAGGAGTAATATTTTTGTTATGAATTTATATAAAAACGCAAATGCTCCAATAGCAGATAGAATAGACGATTTAATGTCCCGAATGACTTTAGAAGAAAAAATTGGCCAGATGATTCAGCTCCCCGCTAAAGAGGGGATTGTTGAAGAAAATTATATTGACCGGATTTATGATTGGCATATCGGCAGTTTTTTACACTGTACAGGGAAAGCGGCAGAGGAAATTCAGAGAATGGCGGAGAAATCCCGACTGGGTATTCCGGTCATTTTTGGAATAGATGCCATTCACGGTCACTGTTTTGAAGATAAGGGGACAGTTTTCCCCTCTCAGTTGAGTCTCAGCTGCAGCTGGGATAGGCAAATTGTCAAAGAGATGGCCCGGGTTACGGCAAAAGAGGTGAGAGCCTGTGGAATCCATTGGACTTTCTCTCCTGTGCTCTGTATCGGCCGTGATGCCAGATGGGGGCGTGTGGATGAAACTTTTGGTGAAGATCCATGGCTAATCGGAGAATTGGCCTGTGCGGCTATTGAAGGATATCAGGGTGATAGTCTCGATTCTGAGGATTCCATATTGGCCTGTGCCAAGCATTTTGCCGGTTACGGGGAAGCGACAGGGGGAAGAGACTCTTTTGAAGCTGATGTTTCAAAGAGAAAGATGCTTTCCATATTCTTACCACCCTTTGAAAAGGCTGTTAAAAAAGCAAAGGTGGCTTCGCTAATGACCGGTTATCAGTCCAATAACGGATTGCCCGCTACTTCCGACAGCTGGTTATTGAGGGAAATTACAAAAAAACAATGGGGTTTTAAGGGATTCATCGTCACAGACTGGGATAATGTCGGATCGCTTTATAAAAAACAGAAAGTCGCTCGTGATTTGAAAGATGCCGCCAGGCAGGGAATTGTCGGCGGTAATGATATGATGATGTCCACCGATAGTTTCTTTGAGAATGCCCTCCAGCTTGTACAAGAGGGTACTGTCTCTGAAGATCTTATCGAAGACAGTGTAAGACGAGTTCTGAAAATCAAATTCGAAATGGGTCTCTTTGATGATAAAAGACATATTCCCACAGACAGGCAATCAGAAGTTCTAGGTCGACCTGAACATTGGGATGTGGCTTTGGACGCCAGCAGAGAATCCATGACACTCCTCACTAACAATGGTGTTCTACCCTTACAAGATATGAAGAATAAAAAAATCCTTTTAACCGGTTCCAATGGTGATGATGTCATTGCTCAGCTTGGGGACTGGTCATTCGGTTCTATGCAGGCCGGTCATGCCAATGAAACATATCACAGAGAGGATACCGTCACACTGCGCGATGGTTTAAAAAAGACTTCTGAGAAATATGGTTTTGATTTTGAGTATATTAAAGGTGCTGATGTTCTCGATAATGGTTTTGATGAGACAGATCTTGTCAAAAAAAGAGCAAAAAATTCGGATTATATCATAGTCTGTGTTGGAGATACGATCGCTCAGCATGGGGAAGGCCATGATCGTTCCGATCTTTCTCTGACAGGTAAACAGCAGAAGTTATTAGAGGTGGCAAAGGCAAGCGGCAAAAAATTGATTGTTGTGTATATAGCTTCAAAACCACTGGCTATCTCCTGGGTAAAAGAGAATGCCGATGCCATTATCTGCTGTTTTAATCCCGGAGCTAAAGGTGGTACAGCAATAACAGAGGTCTTATTGGGAGAGCTGAATCCATCGGGGAAATTGACAATATCCTTTCCCTACAGTGCCGGTCAGATTCCCGTCTTCTACAATAAATATACGGGTTGGCACAGTGATAATGAAGATGGAAAAGAGCGGTATATTGATCTTCCGGAGGAACCGGTATTCTCTTTTGGAGAGGGAATCAGTTATTCCCGCTTCAGCTATTCCGATCTGAAGGTTTTAACATCCTCTATTAAAAAAGGTGAGAATCCTCAGTTTGAAGTGACTATTACCAATATCAGTGATGTGGATGGGACAGAGATTGCCCAGCTCTATATAAATGATGTTGTGAGCACAATGACAACTCCCTGTATGAATCTGAAAGGTTTTCATAGAGTGGATCTGAAAGCCGGGATGAGTAAAACTGTTCAATTTACTGTCGATTGGGATGAGTTAGCCATTATTGACGCTGATCTGAAGAAGATCGTCGAGCGGGGTGAGTTTGAAGTCTGGGTGGGGCCCTCTTCCATTAGGGAAAAGTGTCTGAAGAGTTCTTTCTGGTATTGAGGGTGTCGTGCTCCCTGTTTTTCCTCACCCTGTCTCTCCCGGAGGTCTGGTCGCAAACAAGTTTGCTGCTCGACCATGCGACCTGGGGAGAGGAGGAAGATGCAATGGATTTTTACTTTGAGGTCGTTCCATTTGAAACGTCCCGGGAAAAAGAGTAGAATATGTCATGGCGCATTCAAAAGACCCTTTACACGGAT
>JAEINM010000185.1 GCA_016342385.1 Spirochaetaceae bacterium
GAAGAATACCCCAATAGATACAAAAAAGAAGATATTGTTGAATTTATTCCCGACAATGAGAGTTTCTCCTACTCCGCAGATGATCTGATCGATTATTTTGATTCGAAAAATATTGCCAATCTGCTTCTGATCAATCCCGATAATCCTTCGGGGAACTTTATAGATTCCCGGGGAATACACAAACTGATGGAATGGTCCGGTTCAAAAAAAATCAATCTCATCGTCGATGAATCATTCCTGGATTTTGCTGATTCCCAAGAGGAAAACAGCCTATTGAATACAGAAATACTCAAAAAATACCCTCATACCACTGTCATAAAAAGTATATCCAAATCCTATGGTGTTCCCGGGGTCAGACTGGGAGTCATTGCCTCGGCGAATACAGAATTAATCAGCTTTATCAAAGCCGATGTATCCATATGGAATATCAATTCCTTTGGTGAGTTTTTTATGCAGATAATTGAAAAATACAGAAATGACTATCAGTCAGGCCTGCAAGAGTTTATAGAAGAGAGAAAATGGTATACCCGCCAGTTAAGGTCTATCAAATCATTAAATGTCTATGATTCCCAGGCGAATTACATTATGTGTGAGATAAGAGAAAAACTGTCCTCCCGAAGACTGACAGAAATTCTGCTGACTGATTTTAATATTTTCATCAAAGATCTCTCTGTCAAGAAAGGTTTTAACAGGGAGTATATAAGAGTTGCCGTGAGAAACAGAGAAGACAATCAGAAATTGATCTCTGCCTTAAAAGAACTGTTTTAGGAAAAAATGAAATCGGTTGAAATAAGAGCGAATTGATATCTTTAAGGAATCACATGGAAACATTATTCGGAAAAACCCTGAATCAGCTCGAAGTCATAGTTACTTCAATCGGTTTAAAATCTTTTACCGCCAGACAGATAGCCGGCTGGCTCTATGAGAAACATATCAGTTCCATAGATGAAATGACCAATCTATCACTCGGGGCCAGGCAGAAGTTAAATGAAAATTACACTCTTGGTCTCGATCCTCCTCAAAAAGCCGATGTCTCTGAAGACGGAACAAAAAAATATCTCTATCATGTTAAAGGTCAGCAGTATATTGAAGCCGCCTATATTCCAGAGGAGAAAAGGGCGACCTTATGCTTATCCAGTCAGGTGGGCTGTAAAAGAGGATGTCAATTCTGTATGACCGGTAAACAGGGGTTTCAGTTTAATCTGACTTCCGGCCAGATATTAAACCAGCTGCACAGTCTTCCGGAAAAAAAGACCATTACAAATCTTGTCTATATGGGAATGGGAGAACCCCTGGATAACCCCGATTCCGTACTGGATAGTCTGGAGATTCTGACAGCTCCCTGGGGATATGCCATGAGTCCCAAAAGGATCACCCTGTCCACTATAGGCATTATTCCGTCAATGAAAAGATTTCTCGATACCACATCTGTTCATCTGGCTATTAGTATCCACAGTCCCTTCCATGAAGAGCGTAAGAATCTGATGCCTGTTCAGCAGATTTATCCCATTGAGGACGTTATTGAAGTGCTGAAGGAATATAACTGGTCCGGCCAAAGGCGCCTGAGTTTTGAATATATCTGCTTCAGAGGGCTTAATGATACGGATAAACATGCCCGAGCTTTAGCCCGATTGCTGAGAGGTCTATATGCCAGAATCAATCTGATTAACTTCCACCCTATCCCCGAATCCGACCTGGAGGGCAGTGTCCGGCCTCAAATGGAGTCTTTCCAGTCAATCCTGAAAGATAAGGGCTTTACCACAACCATAAGAAAGAGCCGGGGAGAAGATATCTTCGCCGCCTGCGGTCTATTATCGACAAAAGAAAAGTTGAAAAACGACAATACCGAGGTACTATGATTTTAAAAAAAACATTTCATTTTAATGTCTCTCTCCTGATGATTTTCTGTGGATTTCTATCTGTATCCTGCACATCAATTTCAGTCAAAACAGTACACGGAATTCCATCACAAGAGCTCTGGTCCCCGGAGAAATCCTATGATAGAGGATCTGTGCCGTTTCTGGTACAAAAAGAAAATGAAGATTTCAAAATACTCCTTTTCTCCGACATTCAGCTGGAATCCAGTCCGAAAGACAGAAGATCCTTGAGACTGGTCGATCAGCTGGTGAAGGAGATTCAGCCCGATTTGATTCTGACAACAGGAGATAACACGTCCTGGAGATATGCCGATAAAAGAGCCTTAAAACTGATTCGCCAGATGGAAAGTTATAATATCCCCTGGGGAGTAACTCTGGGGAATCACGATTCCGAGGGCCGTTCTGACAGAATATGGCTTGGCAACCAGTATGAGAATGCAAAAAACTCCCTCTTCCGTTCAGGTCCTTCCAATATTGACGGTATCGGGAACTATTCAATCAATATTCAGGATGAAGAGGGAAATCCAGTTTATACCCTGATAATGATGGATTCCAATGAGGGAAGAAATTACGGAGAAAATTTCGCTTATGACTTTATTCATTATAATCAGATTGAATGGTATGAGTGGTTAATCAATGGCATCAACACAACAGAAATGAAAGTGATTCCCTCAATGCTGTTTTTTCACATTCCACTACAGGAATTTGAAAAAGCCTACCAGGCCCTGGAAAATAACCGGATTGACAAGTCGACAGCTTTTGGAGAGATAAGGGAAAGCATTTCCGCCTCACCGGTCAATACAGGTTTTTTCGACAGGGCTCTCGCCTTAAAAAGTACCACTCATATATTTTGCGGTCATGACCATAGAAATAACCTCTCTGTAGACTGGAAGGGGATCAGACTGACATACGGTTTGAAAACAGGTCCCACCTGTTACTCCGATCCGGATATGAACGGTGCAACTCTCATTACCATTGAAGCCGGTTCAAATGAAGTGCTTGTAAAACATATCTATCTTTATTAATACCAAATCATAATATTGCTATAATAAAGATAGTATTATGCAATAATTATCTAATGGAGAATATTATGCAAATAAAATCTTCTACCACATTGAGAAATGATTACGGGAATATATCTTCTCTGGCTCACCAGACAAATGAACCTATCTTTATCACAAAAAATGGAGAAGGAGACTTAGTCGTCATGAGGCGTCAGGTTAGTGGTCACATAAATGGTCACACTAGAAATTAATACAATATCTGAAATTTACAAACATCTTGCAGAAGACCATTATTCAGACTATAATATAGTCATAACTAAAAGAGAGTATTATATGAAATTAAGTAACGGTGTAAAACCTATAAGCTACTTCAAAGCACACGCCTCCGAAGTAATCAATGATGTCGTTGAGAATCAAAATACCATGGTCATTACTCAGAATGGAGAAGCAAAAGTCGTTCTTCAAGATGTCCGGTCCTATGAGCAGATGCAGGAAAGCCTTGCCATGTTGAAAATACTAGCGTTAAGTACAAAAAGCATTAATGAGGAAAATTACAAAAGTGCAGATGATGCCTTTTCAGACATGGATAAAAAGATCGGGGAAAAAGAACTATCTTGAAATATCAAGTATTCATAACAGGTGACGCAGAACAGGATATTCTTGATTTATATGACTATATTTCATCTTCCGACTCAAAAGAAAGTGCTGATTATGTCTATAAGAATATTAAGGGAAACTGCATTGGACTTTCAGATTTCCCATCAAAAGGGCACTATCCTCCGGAATTGGAAAGAATCGGCATAACAGAATATCGGGAGATTCATTTCAAAATATATAGAATAATCTATCAGATTACAGGAGATAAAGTATTTGTCCATTGTGTTTATGACGGACGTAGGGACTTACAGGAACTACTTGAACGCCGATTACTAAGGTAAACTAAAAGTTATTTGTTACACCTAATTTTCTATATACATTTAATAAGGTATTATTGACCTACATATCATAAAAAAAATTCCTTTTTTGCCTGTATGTAAAAATCTGATTCGATAGTTATTTTTTATCAGAATTATTTCCTCTATTTGAAAATTCAACTATAATAACGATAAGAGGATCAGTAAATGAAATTTCCAAGGATTGAATTGGATGAAAAAATATTAATTGACTTATCTCAAAAATACAACATTGTTGAACTAAGTCTGTTTGGCTCCATCCTGAGAGATGATTTCTCCAAAGATTCAGATATTGATATCCTTGTTGAATTCTCACCGGATGCTCAATATAGTTTTTTTGATATTTTACATATTAAAGAAGATTTTCAAAAAAAATTGGGAAGGGTAATAGATCTTATTGAAAAAGAAGGTATTAAAAATCCTTATCGCCGTAATGAAATCTTATCAACAAATAAAGTAATCTATGCTGCTTAACAATTCGGAAAAATCATATATTTGGGATATGTTAGAAGCAGCTAAAGATATTAACTCTTTTATTTCAGCATCAGATTGCATACCTACAGTATGCAATCTGGCCTATTCTTAAACTAGAAAATTTTATTAAATACAAATAACATTACTAAAAAAACTAATTTAAATGTTACTGGTAACACACCCAAACACGAATTCAATTTAATTATTTACCCTATAATTATTTACACTCAACACATCCTACTTGGCTGCCTCGTCGACTCAATGACATCCCTCCACAGACTCCCTTCGGGATCAACAGAGTTTTTCTTGGAAACAGCCATAGCTATAGGGACATGGACAAAAGCATTATTCCATTCGGATATGAGCATAGCTGTCCGCCCTGTCATGGCGGAGTGAACCGCATTGGCCCCCAGTCTGGCACAGTACAGGGAGTCAACAGGAGCCGCTGCAGAAGCTCTGAGCATATACCCGGGATCGATATACCTGAGAGTGGATTCTCGGCCGATCTCTTTAAAATGTTCATTAATTTTATTTTTTAAGTATATACCTATATCGGACAGACGTTTGTTCCCCGACTCATCGGTTTCTCCCGATTCTTCCAGGAGATCCTGCCCTGCCCCTTCGGCTACGACAATAACAGCGTGATGTCTGGCATCTAGTCTCTCATCAAGTTTTTTTAAAAGACCATTCTCCCCTTCCAGTTTGAATTTCACTTCGGGAATCAGAGTAAAATTCACATCGCTAATCGCCAGCGAAGTATGAGCGGCAATAAATCCCGATTCTCGCCCCATAACTTTTACCAGCCCGACTCCATCAATAGCGCTTTTTGCTTCTGTATGAGCTGTCTGAACAGCCTCGACTGCGCGCTCTACGGCAGTATCAAATCCAAAAGATTTATGGATATAACTCAGATCGTTATCAATTGTTTTAGGAATGCCGATGACACTAATATTCAGTTTTCTCTTTTTAATCTCCTCAGTCAGGGCTAAGGCTCCTCTCTGGGTGCCGTCACCACCTATGGTAAATAGAATGTTGAGGTTCATTCTCTCCATGGCATCGACTATGCGGACTGTATCGGAACCGCCTCGTGAAGATCCAAGAATTGATCCTCCCATATTGTGAATATGGTCGACAATGGTGGGATTCAGTTCCTTCAGGGGTAAATTATATTCTGGAAGAAACCCCTTATATCCCATGCGGATACCGGAAATCCGTTTAACACCGTATCTGTACCACAGGGTTCTGACAACAGCCCTGATAACATCGTTAAGACCGGGACATAAACCTCCGCAGGTGACAATTCCCGCATGAATATGGTTGGGATTGAAATATATTTTTTCCCGGGGTCCGGCTTTTTCCAGTAGAATTTCATTTTTCAGAAGAGTATTCATTTCCTGAATATTCATCGTATTTGAGGATAGAACATATTCATCATCCCCTACAAAACGGGCTCCTCCGCTTTCATCGGAACTGGAATAGGGCATGGGAGACTGAATCGTACATTTCCCCAATGATGATATTGAAAAATCAAGCTTCTGACTCATAGTCACCTCACAGTAAATCGGTTAAATATATAGTAAACAAATAAATACATTCATACAATATTGAAGCTCTAAAAGTTTTTTTTCTTTTTTCTTCTCTCTTAATCCCTTATAATTAATAATAAATTACCTAACAGGAAATAAAATGACAGAAAACTTTGACGAAATTCTAAACGGGCTTGATAAGTACGTAAAAAAAATATCCGAAATAAAAGATATTTTTCTGGCAAACCTTGTCATGCTGAGCGAAATCCCCTCTCCCACTTTCGGAGAGGAACAACGGAGAGATTTCATACTGGACCGCTTCACAGAATATGAGTTGCAGAATTGTTCTGTTGATGAAAAGTCCAATGCACTGGCCGTAATCCCGGGCAAAACGGGAGAAAAGAATATTTTACTCTGCGCTCATATGGACACTGTTTTCCCTGTAAAAGTTGACCACACAGTGGCTATTCAACCTGATCTTGTAACAGGTCCCGGTGTTGCCGACAACGGAGTCGGACTGGCCGCTCTCGTGACTTTACCACTTATACTAAAGAACCTGGATCTGACTTTCAACTCCAACATAATACTCATCGGTACAGCTAGAAGCCTGGGGAAAGGAGATTTGGAAGGACTGAGATTTTTTCTCAACCATTCAAAAATGACAATTAATAACGGAATATGTCTGGAGGGTGTAAGGCTCGGTAGAATCAGTTATTCCTCCATTGGAATGCTTCGAGGTGAATTAACATACAAAATTCCTGAAGAATATGACTGGACAAGATTTAATTCCGTGGGAGCCATAGTCAATATGACTGAAATGATAGCCAGGATCCTTGAAATCCCTCTTCCCCGCAAACCGAGAACCAGTATTAATCTCGGATCAGTTGAA
Source organism: Spirochaetaceae bacterium (assembly GCA_016342385.1). GTDB lineage: Bacteria > Spirochaetota > Spirochaetia > DSM-2461 > DSM-2461 > Spirochaeta_F. Next base: position 6,724 of record JAEINM010000185.1, read on the forward strand.
GGTGGAAGTTCATATAATATGCAGGCCATGAAAGCCAAATTGAAATTTGAAATACGAAGTGAGTCTGAAGAGATGGTGGAATCTCTGGCAACCCAGATCAGCAGCCTGGCCGACGAAATGGCCTCAAAAACAGGATCAGAAGTCAAATTTGTAGAAGTAGCCAGAAGAAAACCCGGTGGGACAGACTTCTCTCATCCATTAAATACAAGAGCAAGGGAAATTCTCAATAAACTGGGAATAAAACCCAGATTCTCTCCCAGTACATCTGAACTGGCAGCCTTTATTGATAAGGGAATACCCGCTTTAACCATGGGGATCACAAGTGGTGAGAATATCAGCGAAATTGAAGAATCAATTCATATTCAGCCACTTTATACGGGACTGGCTCAAATCGTGGCCATGATTCAGGCTATCGATGGAGGATTCTGCAATGCAAATTGAAAAATGGCTTAAGGAAAATACATATCATCATTCACAATTTTCAAATTTGAAGGAACTGGTAGAATTAAAACAGAAGCAGAAACTGTCTATATCGCTCTGTATCCCCACATTGAATGAAGAAAAAACAATAGGAAAAGAAATAGTACTCTTTAAGTCAGAGCTAATGGAGCGTTTTCCCCTTCTTGATGAAATTGCTGTTATAGATTCAGGATCAGAAGACCAGACCCTTGAAGTAGCAAAGTCTTTCGGAGCTGATACTTATCTGGCTTCGGAAATACTACCGGAACTGGAGGATAAGAAGGGAAAAGGAGAAAATCTCTGGAAAGCCATTTATCAGTTGAAAGGTGATATTATTGTCTATATAGATGCGGATATTAAAAATATCCATCCCCGTTTTGTCTATGGACTTGTGGCACCTCTTTTATTAAATAAAAATGTTCACTATGTAAAAGCCTTTTATGACCGTCCACTTGCTTTCTCCGGAAGTATACGGCCTTCGGGAGGGGGAAGAGTAACAGAGATTCTCACAAGACCTCTCTTTTCTCTCTTCTATCCGGAACTGACCGCAATCATTCAACCACTCTCAGGGGAATATGCCGTCAGGCGACATGTTATTGAAAAAGTGCC
>JAEINM010000186.1 GCA_016342385.1 Spirochaetaceae bacterium
ATCAATGGTCGCAGTTGAACTGGAAAACAGTTGGAGAAACTTTGTGCAGCAGTCAAGGATGCAGGAGGAACAACTTCTTGGATTCCTCCAGATGCAGGGTCAGACAAAAGAACAGCTTTTGGACACATGGAAAGATGATGCCGTAAAAAGTGTTAAAGGCCAATTGATTATCGGAAAAATCCTCGAGGCAGAAAAAGTTGAGATTGACGATAAAGAATTTGAAGCGGAACTGCAGAAACAGGCCGATATGTATAATATGCCTATTGAGGAATTGAAAAAATCATTTGGCGAAAACAACCTGAATGAGTATCTTAAGAACGATATGAAAACTAAAAAGGTTTACGACCTTCTTATTAAAGAAGCAAAAATACAAAAAGGTGATAAAGTAAAGTACGCTGATTTTATTAAAGGCTGAAACACAAGAAATAAGGACCTGCAGAATGAATGAACAGAATAGCACATTAGTACCATACGTTGTTGAACAGACTGGTATCGGGGAGAGATCTTACGATATTTTCTCCAGACTTTTAAAAGACAGAATAATATTCCTTGACGGTGAGATTAATGATGTTACTGCAGACCTTGTTGTTGCACAGCTGCTGTTTCTCGAATCACAGGATCCGGAAAAAGATATTAATCTCTATATCAATTCACCTGGTGGTTCTGTCACAGCAGGACTGGCAATTTATGATACAATGCAATATATAAAACCTGATGTAACGACCATCTGTATGGGACAGGCTGCCTCCATGGGAGCTGTACTACTCGCTGGTGGTGCGGCAGGAAAAAGACTGGCTCTCCCCTCTTCACGTGTAATGATTCACCAGCCCTGGGGTGGTGTACAGGGGCAGGCAAGAGATATCGGGATTCAGGCAAGAGAGATTGTCAGGCTTAAAAAAATGCTCATCAGCTACTTCGCTCAGAACACGGGAAAAAGTGAAGAGCTCATCTCATCTGATTTGGAAAGAGACTTTTTCATGTCTGCTGAAGAAGCGACAGAATACGGAATAGTAGATAGAATATTAAGAAGAGAAACAAATGGCCAGATCAAAAAGTAAAGAGATGAAAGTATGTTCTTTCTGCGGAAAGACATCTGACTCAGCAAAGAAGCTGATAGCCGGTCCGGGTGTATACATTTGTGATGAATGTGTTAACGTCTGCAATAAAATCCTGACCGAAGAAAACGACCTGATTTCTGCTGATTTCGACGAAGAACTGCCGACACCTAAAGAAATCAGAGAATTCCTCGACACCTATGTTGTGGGACAGGATAAAGCCAAGAAGGTTTTATCTGTTGCTGTCTACAATCACTATAAAAGAATTACTCATAAAGGAAAGATTGAAAATGATGTTGAGATTGAAAAGTCCAACGTTCTTTTCATCGGACCTACAGGAACGGGAAAAACGCTTCTCGCCTCGACCCTTGCCAAAAGGTTGAAAGTACCCTTTGCCATAGCCGATGCTACAACCCTGACTGAAGCGGGTTATGTCGGTGAAGATGTAGAGAATATACTCCTCAAACTAATTCAGGCTGCGGGAAACAATATAGCCGCCGCGGAAAGAGGAATTATATACATCGATGAAATTGATAAAATAGCCCGAAAAAGTGAAAATGTGTCCATTACCAGAGATGTCTCCGGTGAGGGTGTTCAACAGGCATTGCTGAAAATCATTGAGGGTTCAATTGCGTCTGTACCTCCACAGGGGGGAAGAAAGCATCCCAACCAGGAAATGCTCAAAATCGATACGTCCAATATACTGATAATCTGCGGTGGGGCATTTGTCGGACTAGACGGAATTATAGAAACAAGAGTGTCCCAGCATCCTCTGGGATTCGGTGCGGATATCCGTATGGCCGGAGAAAAAGATCTCGCTGCACTTTACGACCAGATGCACCCCGATGATCTAGTCAAATTCGGGCTGATTCCTGAATTTATCGGACGACTGCCCATACATGTTTCTCTCGACAACCTAAAGAGAGAAGATCTTATCAGAATTATTACAGAACCTAAAAACTCGATAATACGTCAGTACGAAGCATCCCTTAAACTGGATGATTCTGAACTGCATTTTGAAAAAGCTGCCATAGATGCTATTGCCGACCTGGCGCTGGAGAGAAAAACAGGGGCGAGAGGTCTCCGTTCAATCGTTGAGAAGGCGATGACAGAGATCATGTATGAGCTCCCTTCCATAGAGGGTAAAAAGAAAGTGATAATTACCAGCGATGTGATTAGAGATAACCACAAACCGGTAATCATCACTGATCCTGAAAAAATGAACGAACCCTGGAAAAACGAATTATATGAAATTGTTAAGCAAATCTCCGCTTAAGAAAACCGGTAAAAACCAGCTCCCCCTTATACCATTGAGAGAGCTGGTTATTTTCCCCTATTCTGTTGTCCCTTTTTTTGCCGGAAGGCCCGCCACTATAAAAGCCATAGAAAAGGCAATGGAGGGTGATAAAAATATCTTCCTGGCCTTTCAGAAAAATAAAAACGATAATCCCACACCGGAAGACCTGTTTCCCGTAGGTACCATTGCACATATACTGCAGATTCTAAAACTTCCCGATGGTTCCTTAAGAGTTCTGGTAGAGGGGAGAATGCGGGCCGATCTGATCAAAGTCTTCCAGAAAAATGAAATGGCCAATGTCAATTTCCGGCCTATCGCCGAACCGGGAGCACCGACAAAAATAGAAGCCTCCCTTATGACAACGGTTAAGAATTCCTTTATTCAATATTCTAAACTGGTAAAAAAAGTACCGGGAGAAATTCTGACCTCTATTGAAAAAGCTGAAAATCCCGACAAACTGATATCGCTAATCTGCACGAACCTTAAGCTTTCTGCCGGAAAAAAGATGGAATTCCTCACAACAAAAGAGAATAAAATCAGACTGGAGAATCTCGCTGTTACGGTTGAAATGGAAAATGAAGTCATAACTCTGAAAAACAGTATTAATGGCCGGGTAAAAAAGAAACTTGAAAAGACTCAGAAAGAATATTTCCTGAATGAACAGCTGAAGGAAATTCAGAAGGAACTGGGTTCGGAAGATTCCGATCCATCGGGATCCAAAGAACTTGAAGAGAAAATCATGGCGATGGATCTTCCGGAAGAAGTGGAGATTAAAGCCTTAAAAGAACTGAAAAGGCTCTCAAGACTCCAACCCATGTCACCGGAATCAGGGGTTCTCAGGACCTATCTGGAATGGATCACCGACCTGCCCTGGGGAGTGAGAACAGAAGATAACAAAAGTCTGCGTTCAGCAGCTGATTTACTGGATAAAGATCACTATGATCTGAAAAAAGCAAAAGAACGAATTCTCGACTTTATCGCCGTAAGACAGCTGAAAGAAAACCTTAAAGGTCCCATTCTATGCCTGGCAGGCCCTCCCGGGACAGGAAAAACCTCATTGGGACGATCTGTGGCTAAGGCTTTAAACAGAGAATTTATAAGGATTTCACTTGGCGGGGTCCGCGATGAAGCGGAAATCCGCGGTCATAGGAAAACATATGTAGGAGCTCTACCGGGTAAAATTATACAGTCTCTGAAAAAGGCGAAAACGGAAAACCCCGTTTTTCTCCTCGATGAAATAGATAAGATGAGCAATGATTTCAGAGGAGATCCGGCAGCAGCACTGCTGGAAGTTCTTGACCCCGAGCAGAATGCCACTTTCGTCGACCATTACCTTGAAGTACCCTTTAATCTCTCCAAGGTTATGTTTATCACAACGGCAAATTCCCTGCACAATATACCCCGGCCCCTAATGGATAGAATGGAAATCATAAACATCCCCGGCTATACGGACTTTGAAAAACTGGAAATTGCATCGCGCTTTATTATCCCCAAGCAGCTTGAGGAGAATGGACTGGATAAAGCTCATATTACTATGGAAGAAGAAGCTATTCTGAAAATTATCCGTTCCTATACCATGGAATCGGGTGTAAGAAATCTCGAAAGGGAGATCTCTCAGGTAATCAGAAAAATTACCAGAAAAGCCATTGTCGATTACCAGAGTCGTGGCGGCCGCTATGTAATCAACACAGCTGCGATGCATATGCATCAGCACAATTATGCTGTCAGAGAAATAGATGATGCTTCAAATGTTGATGTATCGACCATCAGACTGCACATTACAGAGGATATGATAAGTCAATTCCTCGGAAAAGAAAAATTTTCCGAATCGGATCTTAAAACCGAAAAAAAATGCGGAATGGCTACAGGTCTGGCATGGACAGAAATGGGAGGCCGTGTGCTTCCGGTGGAAGTTAAACTCTATGAGGGAAGTGGAAAACTGATATTGACGGGAAAACTGGGAGAGGTCATGAAGGAAAGCGCACAGATTGCTTTTTCATTCCTCAGATCCAATGCCGAAAGCTTTGGAATATCCCCGACCTTCAATAAAGAAAAGGATATTCATATTCATGTTCCCGAAGGAGCTATACCCAAGGACGGCCCCTCTGCCGGTATAACCATGACCGCGGCTCTTCTTTCCGCCATTAAAAATATTCCCCTGCGAAAAGGTATTGCCATGACGGGAGAGATAACCCTGACAGACAGTCTTTTACCTATAGGAGGCCTGAAGGAAAAAGTTCTGGCAGCTCACAGGAATAAGATTTATACCGTGCTTATACCGGAAAAGAACAGGGGGGATCAGGAAGAACTTCCTCAGGAGATACTGGATTCCATGACATTTCACCCCTGCAGTTCCGTCAAAGATGCCCTGGTTAAACTATTTCCCCGAAATACATTTAAATAATAGCTTGATATTAAAATTAAAGTATTAGATAATTTATTCTAAAGTGGGGATCGGGAAACTATGCCCAAAGATATCTTCACTGTATTCAGGAGGCTAATGAGTGAAACACAAATTATTATCTGTATTTTTACTACTTTTTTTATTGTCGGGAATGTCTCTTTTTGCTGAGGCGAGTCCTTCGGAATTTTATGTTAAAACAATTTATATAGTCAGAGTATATAATAATAACTTTGGTTTTCGTGTAGATTATCAGACGGCCAACATGGAAATGCACTCTGTATACATGCCTCAAGAGTGGTTTGGTAGTTCCGGAGGTTATGGAGAGATTATCTATGGACATCATCCCTCTGCACCTTATATGTCCATCTGGTATAAAGGGGATAAAATTGATCATTTCCGCCTTTATGTCAAAGAAGATTTCAGAGACCCTTCCTGGGGATCTCCCCACGCACTCAATCTCACAGAAGAGGATTTTAACAACGAAATACTTGAACTAGACTACTGATTCTGATGAACGGAACAAACTTCGATATTGAATCCATAATTCAGGCTCTTGATAACTTTGATAATTTTATTATTGCTGGTCATCAGGAGCCCGATGGAGATTGTCTCTGTTCACAGCTGGCTCTGGCGGGTTACCTGAAGCGCAGAGGAAAAAATACGAAACTGGTATCCGCCGGTCCATTTAACCGACCTGAAATAAAAAACTGGGAACGATTCTTTTCCCATACAATTACTGATGAAGATCTTCAGGGTAAAACCCTTGCTGTGGTTACCGACTGCAGCTCCCCCGACAGAACAGGCAGTTTATCAGAGAAATTATCCCGGATCCCACTCATGGTCATAGATCATCACAGTTCGGGCGACAACTTTGGTGAGTATCGCTATATTGATTCCGACAGTCCATCTACAACATTGCTGATTCAGCACATTATCGAAACATCGGGTTTTGACCTGACACCTGAGGAAGCCGAATATATCTTTCTGGGATTCTGTACTGATACGGGATTTTTCAGACATATCGGGTATGGAAAACCCGATGTTTTTCAGGCGGTCTCCAGGCTGGTTGCCGCAGGTGTTTCTCCCAATGCCACTCACAGGATCATAACCGGAGGACGAACACACGGATCCAGAAGATTGCTGGGAAGGATTCTCGACAGGAGTCGCCTCTATTACAATGACAGGCTCATTGTCTCCTGGGAAGAGTTAAAGGACCGTACTGAACTTGATACGCTGGATAGAGATTCCGATTCTCTGTATCACATGCTCCAGAGCATTGGCGGAGTTGAGGCCGTAGCAGTTCTGCAGGAGGAAGAGGAAAACCTCTTTTCCATAGGCCTTAGGTCGAATGATAAAACCGATGTAGGTCTTATCGCCAAGAATTTTGGGGGGGGCGGACACCAGAAAGCTGCGGGGTGTACACTCAATGGCTGCCGGGAAGATGTGATGAAAGCTGTCGTATCAGCCTTTGAAAAGTCGTTCTCATAAATCAAATATTAAATTTCTATTAAGATTCATATGAAATCTCAAATTTAACTTGAATATACAAATAAATCTTGTTATTTTCTTACCTAACGGTCGTTAACTGTTAACAACCGTTCGGTAATATAACATATATGAAAAGTGAAAAACATTTACAGAAAAAACAGGAGATAATAGATACAGCTTTTAAAGTATGGAACCGCAGCTGTTATTTCTCTACATCTCTCAATGATATAGCAGAATCTCTCAAAGTGACAAAACAGGCAATCTATCGGTATTTTAAAGGGAAAAAAGATCTTCTTTACGCCATGGAAAATCAGATTGTAGAAGATTACGGCAAGAATTCAGAAAAAATTCTAAGCGAAATCGAAACACTCTCCACTAGTAACGCTGTTGAATGTTATATAATGAATCAAATCTCTTTTTTCAGAAAACACAAAGTATATCTGACTTTTCTTATTTCGAAAATTCGTCTGAAAGATAATGATCAGAGAGAATTTCAGAAAATTGTATTAAAGCAAAGTGGCTTTCTGGAAAAGAAGTTATCACTCCCTCTTTCAGCTGTGAATTATATTTTAAACCTTATAGTTTTCTATCTTCTTATAGGAGAGAAAGATAACACAGAAAAGATGACTAAAAAGATTACTAATATTTTTCTGAACGGTTTTGGTACTACACTTCTTGCGCCTCCAGAGAATAGTGATGAAATTCTCCAAAACACAAGGATTCCAGAAAATAATGATAAAGATGACAATCGGGTTTTACAAGCTATTTCAGAAGCTGTATTAGAAGAGGGACCCCAGGCTTCACTGGGGAAAATTGCCAAAAAAGCGGGCATGACAAAAAGCAGTCTCTACTTCTATTTTAAAAATAAAGAGGAACTGCTCACAGAAAGTTTTAATCTGATCGTTATGGGGATGGAATCCTTTATCATTCCCATGCAGAGCGATGAGATGAGCCTTAAGGATGCCTTCGGATATCTACAAGAAATCATGATCCATCAAAGCAACGACGAGATGACGGGACAATACGAGTTTTTGCTGTTCTGTTCAAGAAAGCACCCAGAGCTCAAGCAAAATCTAATCGAAGCCACAAACAAGTTCAACGAGGTGTTTAAAAATAAGATACGAAAGGAACAGCAGGCAGGTCTAATCGATCAGAATGTCGATTTGGACTATGTTTTGCTCAAGATATCCGTATTCTTCGAAGGTTTGATGTACCTCGATCAAGTCTATGCTCCAGTCAATTTAAAAGTGTATGCACCAAAGGTGTTCGATGAACTGCTGAATGACCTTTATAAGGGCGCATAAGAGAACTTAAGATTATAATCTAAAAAACACAGTGTCGTGACACCGTGTTTTTTTGCGTGTGTGAGAAAAAGTCTTTCTATATTCAACATTAAAATTACCTTAAATTCATGATATTGTAAAATGAATATTGTAAACTGATGATAGTCATTAAATAGCACAGGTGTGAAACATAAGTGATGAATTTGATC
>JAEINM010000187.1 GCA_016342385.1 Spirochaetaceae bacterium
TGTATTCATTAATAATAATATATCGAGTTTGATATTGCTAATAATTTCAATTTCTTCCATTCAGCTTGAACCTCTTCATTCAAATGGTTATGGTTGTAAATACTCGGAGGCATTATGGAAAAAAGTAAAGAGGCATTGAAAATCCTGATCACTGGAGAATCCAATGCTGTAAAAACATATGAGATGTTCTCTCTAAAAGCGAAAGAAGAGGGATATCCTCAAATTGGACTGCTTTTCGAAGTCCTCTCAAAAGCCGAGAGAATCCATATAAAAAATCATCTTCATGCTTTGGATGAAGATTTTGTTCCTGAACTTAACGAGATTGCTATAGGTACAACAGTAGAAAATCTGACTGCAGCCATTAAGGGTGAAACAGAAGAGAGCAGAAAGCTCTACCCGAGACTTATTAAGAGTATAAAAAGTGAGTGTAAGAGCGAATACGGGAAAATAGCCCGTCTATCTATGACCTGGGCTCAGAAAGTGGAAAAAGAACATGCCAGACTACTCAAAACCGCTTTGAAATCACTACAGTCCGGTCATGACATTTCCATTAGGGGAATCTATCTCTGTCAGGTTTGTGGAAATATGGTTTTAAATGAACTTTCTAAAGAAGTCTGTGATGTCTGCGGGCATGACAGTCAGTTTTTTTCTTTATTGACTGGAGAATAATGATGGCTACCTATACAGATAAATTTCACCTTCAAGGTGGTGAACTAATCCGGCAGATGACTTTTGGAATGAATGATGGAGTCGTTAGTATTTTCGCTCTTCTGGCCGGCCTCGCTGGTGCCGGACAGGAACCTAAAATCATTCTCATTACTCTTCTGGCCGCTACGGTTGCCGGAGCTCTGAGTATGGCGGCAGGTGAATTTATAAGCAGTAAAAGTGAAGCTGATTATTACAATCACGAAATTGAACAGGAGACTCTGGAGATCAAATTATGTCCCGATATAGAGAAAGAAGAGCTGAGAAAAATTTACAGAGATAAAGGATTTGAAGGTGTTCTTCTTGATCAGGTTGTAGATCATCTGACTAAAGATAAAGATATCTGGGTCAGGGAGATGGTCATTGATGAACTGGGTGTTACTGAGATAGAACAGGGCAGTGGTATTAAATCTTCACTAATCATTTTTGTAGCTTTTATACTGGGAGCTTGTTTTCCTACACTTCCTTACGTTTTTCTTATCAATGTTGAACTGGATTCCCTTATACTGTTTAAGGTAGCAACCAGTATCACCGTAGGCGGATTATTTCTGGCAGGGGCTCTGAAGAAATTTGTGACCGGTGTAAACTGGCTTAAATCAGGATTCGAAATGCTGGTTGTGGGATTTTTTGCCTTTTCAATATCCTATATAATCGGATTGTTTATACCTTTTTAATATTTGTTCATATCGGATTGTGTTATGATTGTTGGGGGGCTGCTTGCCTGTCCCCCCAACTATGTTTAATGAGTATTTTGGTTATTATCACTCTTCGTGAGGGTGCAGGCAAGCGGCACCCCCACGAGAGGATTCGTTTTAATGGAGGATTTAATGGCACAGAAAGCCTACAGGTGGTTATTGCCTGTTATTATAGTGGTCATACTCTTATTTATGGCCTTTTCATCATTTTCCGGAACCTACAATAGAATGGTCCGGCTGGAAGAGTCGGTAAAAGCTTCATGGGGGCAGGTTGAGAATGTCTATCAGAGAAGAATGGACCTTATACCCAATCTGGTGGCAACGGTTAAAGGTTATGCCTCTCATGAGAGTGAAACCCTCGCTGCAGTGACAGAGGCCAGAGCTAAGGTCGGTGGTATGATTAATATTTCTGATGAAGTTCTTCAGGATCCTGCCGCTTTTGAGCGGTTTCAGCGGGCTCAGGGCGAGTTATCCGGAGCTCTTCAACGATTGATGGTAGTCACAGAAAATTATCCAGATCTTAAAGCCAATCAGAATTTTCTGGCTCTTCAGGATCAGCTGGAGGGAACAGAGAACCGGATTACTGTAGAAAGGATGCGCTTTAATGAGGAAGCTCAGGGGTATAATACCTATATTAAGCAGTTTCCCCGTATGTTTATAGCCAATATGTCCGGATTTGATGTCATTCCTTATTTTCAGGCCAGTGAAGGGGCTGAAACCGCTCCAAAAGTCGAATTTTAGGATCAATCATGAAAAAAATCGTACTGTCCCCTAAGGACAATGAAAGAATCAAAGACGCTGTAAGAGAAGCGGAATCAAAAACTTCAGGTGAAATTGTTACAGCCATAATTAATGAGAGTTCCGACTATGCCTTTTATGAACTTCTGGCTTCAATAGTAGGTGGATTCCTCTATTATACAATATGCCTGATTTTCTATAGTGATATTTCCGGTTTACTCCAAAATATGTTCTGGTCCTATTCGGACATATTTCCGACTCTGTTTATTGGCATAACAACTGTTCTGGTTATCGGATTGCTGTATTTGATTTCGAATATTAATGGAGTAGACAGGCTGATCGTCCCATCAAAAGTAATCAGTAGAAAAGTGAACCGCCGGGCACTCCTTTTTTTCGGAGAATCGGGGCTGTTTAATACCAGAGACAGAACAGGAGTTCTACTCTTTATTTCGCTGAGGGAAAAGAGAGTTGAGCTCTTAGCCGATTCTGGAATAAATGATAAGGTAAAGCAGGAAGACTGGGCAGAAATTGTCAACAATCTCATCTCCCGTTTGAAAGAGAACAGGATGGTAGACGGCCTAGTTGAAGCCGTGAACAGTTGTGGGGAAATGCTGGTCGAAAATTTCCCCATAAAACCTGATGATGAAAATGAACTATCTGATGATGTTCATATTCTGGAGGACTGAATGAAAAAAATATTAATCCTATTAACCGTCATTTTTCTATCAGTTCCCACTCTCTTTTCTCAGGAAATTCCTAAACTTTTAGGTCATGTTAATGATTATGCCGGTGTACTCTCTGCTTCAGAAGAGAGGGAAATGGAACAGATGCTCACCGACCTGGAAAGGTCCACATCTGCCCAGGTCGCCTTATTGACAGTGAAGAACCTACAGGGTTTTCCTCTCGAAAAATTCTCATTCAAAACAGCAGAAGAGTGGGGATTGGGACAGAAAGACAGGGATAACGGTTTACTCATTCTTATGGCCATGGAAGAAAAAAAAGTGAGAATAGAGGTCGGTTATGGTCTTGAAGGTGATATAACTGATATTAAAAGCGGCTATATCATCAGAAATATTATAATTCCTCAGTTTAGAAAAGGGAATTTCGGTAAAGGGCTTTATGAGGGAACAGCAGTAATAAGCGGGATCATTGCGAAAACCTCCGATATATCCGAGGAAGAACTCAGTAAATATACAAATAACAGAGGAAGAAATTCTTCTGGTGGTGGAATTTCTATCAATTTTATTGTATTTATTATAATTTTCATTTTTTCATCCATTTTCCGGGGACGGAGAAGAGGTCGGGGTGGTTTATTTAACGCCCTATTCCTGGGTTCTATGCTAAGCGGATCGAGACATCGCAGCGGCGGAGGTTTTAGCAGTGGAGGCGGCTTCGGCGGAGGGGGCTTTTCCGGTGGTGGAGGTGGCTTCGGCGGCGGAGGTGCTTCCGGTGGCTGGTAGGGCATTTATTCTGTTGACAATGTATATCGTTATTGATATATATGGTTTATGCAATTTAAAAAAAAGATAATATCCCACAGGAGACTGGTGCAGGCCTTGATCGGACTGAGTTTATATTTGCTGGTCTCCTATTTTCATGTCTCTCTACTATATATCATTATAGGCGGGGCAATCTCAGGTATAATACTGGGTAAAGTTTTCTGCCGGTGGATGTGTCCCATAGGATTCATCATGGAACTTCTGATGGGAAGTAAAAAGGGATCAGAAGCTGGTCAGATGTACCAATACCATAAAATGGGCTGTCCCATTGCATGGGTGGGGGGATTCTTTAATAAATTCAGTTTATTCAGAATCCAATACAATAAAAGCAAATGCAATTCCTGTGGTTTATGTGATAAAAACTGTTATATCTCTAGTCTTAATGATGATTTTAGCCTCTTTAAAGAGACTAAAAAATTATCATCTTCCTCTTTCAGTTGCTCCAGATGTCTGGAATGTGTTTCTGTCTGCGGGAAAAACAGTTTAAAATTTTCTTTTCTTCACATTAAAAAGAAATAGTGGTAAAATTGAGAACTTATTGTTTATTTGTTCAACCAACTATGGTATAATCTCATTATTATTGAAAAGTGTTCTTGTTCAATACTCAGTATTATATTACAATGTTTCCGCAAACATAAAATAATAAGATAAACAAGCTGAATAAACTGGAGTGACTATGACAAAATTACAACAGATATTTTTAGGAGAGCAGCTCCTAAGAAAAAAAGAATCAGAGATAAAAGAATATTATGTAGAAGATGGGCAGGACCAGTTCTATGTAATTGAAAATTATAAGAATCTGCCACCTTTTTTTATGACTATTACAAGCAATACAAATCACTGGATGTTTATTTCCAGTACAGGTGGATTAACGGCAGGAAGAGTCAATTCCGAATCGGCTTTATTTCCTTACTATACTGATGATAAAATTACTGAAAATTATAGAAATACCGGACCTAGAACTGTCCTGCTTGTAACCGGGGAAGATAAAACATATCTTTGGGAACCCTTTGATGATGATAAGAATCAGGTCTATGAGACTCGTTCTGTTTTATCAAAAAATGTCGCCGGGAATATAGTCGTATTTGAAGAGATTAATGAAACTTTGGGCGTATCTTTCTCCTACAGGTGGATGAACAGTAAGAAATATGGCTGGATTCGCAAAGCTTCCTTAAAAAACCTCAATCAGAAGGATATTACGATAGAAATAGTCGATGGCTTTCAAAATATTATTCCCGCAGGAACTACCTCTAAGATTCAGAATACCTTCGGCAATCTTTTAAATGCTTATAAAAAAAGTGAAATAGATAGTGACTCGGGAATGGGGATTTTTGCTCTAAGTGCAACATTGACAGACCTTGCAGAACCTAGTGAATCTCTTAAAGCAAATGTTGTATGGCAAAGAGGGCTATCAGTCGATAATTATCTCCTTAGTCCCTGCCAGCTGGAACAGTTCAGTATTGGACAAAAAATAAAGGGAGAGTTTGAAAATAAAGGGGAGAGGGGATGCTATTTTATTCACTCTTCACTGACTCTTGGAGCTGAATCCCACAAGGAATGGTATTTTGCTGCCGATGTGGACAAAGACCACAAACAGATAAACAATCTTAAAGATTTACTTTTAAGTAAAGTGGATGTTCTCTCTCTGGTGGAAGAAGATGTTCAGAAAGGCCACCAGGAATTAACAGCTATTCTTTCACAGAATGACGGGATACAGAATACTGCCAGTAAAATGAACTGCATACATCATCAGGCAAATGTCCTGTTCAATGTAATGAGGGGAGGCTATTTTTACAATTCCTATAGCATATCCCTTTCTGATCTGATCGAGTTTATAGCCGTGACCAGCAGATCTTTAGGTAATAAGTATTCAGAGAAACTCAGATCTCTTGGCAAGGATATCAGCTATGATGAAATCCTCGCTTTTATACAGGAACAGAATGATGAACATCTGGAGCGGATCTGGTATGAATACCTTCCGCTGACTTTTAGTCGACGTCATGGAGATCCCAGCCGTCCCTGGAATGTTTTCTCGATTGAAACTGAAAAGAGTGATGGTTCCGCCAAACTCGATTATCAGGGTAACTGGAGAGATATTTTCCAGAACTGGGAGGCCCTCTGTTATTCATATCCTCTATATATCAAACATATTATCGGTAAATTCCTAAACGCCTCTACTAAAGATGGTTATAATCCCTATCGGATAACAAAAAATGGAATCGACTGGGAAGTTCCCGAACCGGGAAATCCATGGGCTAATATCGGCTATTGGAGTGATCATCAGATAATCTATTTATTAAAACTGCTTGAAATGCATCATAAGTTTTATGGGAATGCCCTCGATGATGAATTGGATAAACAAGTTTACTCTTTCGCGAATGTTCCCTATGAAATTAAACCCTTTCAGGAGATTCTGAAAGATCCCAGCAAAACAATTGATTTCAATGATGCCAAGAATCAGGAAATTGAAACTTTAGTGGAAGAGATCGGATCTGAGGGTAAGCTGCTGCATGATGAGGGGAAAAAATTATTTCTGGCTACGATGACGGAGAAACTCTTAATTCAATTACTGGCTAAACTGGGGAATTTTATACCTGAAGGCGGTATTTGGATGAATACCCAGAGACCGGAATGGAATGATGCCAATAATGCTCTAGTGGGTAAGGGGATCTCTGTTGTCACTCTTGCCTATCTCCGAAGATATATTTCATTTCTGCTACAAATCTATAAGAACTCTTCTTCGGGTAGTTTTTCCATTCATTCTGATACGGCTCAGTGGTTTAATTCTATTGCTTCTGTCTTCAATTCCTATTCTCAGGAACTGGACAGCAGTCCTTCAGCTGAAGAACTTTTCATTATTGTGGAATCTTTAGGTGTTGCATCGGAAACCTACAGAAATAAAATCTACAATAATGAACTTGTCTCATCAATGACAAAAATAACGAAATCCCGGATTCTTGATTTTCTTGAAACGGCTTTAACCTGTCTAGATGATACTTTGAGAAAAAATAGAAGGGATGATGATCTGTTTCATTCATATAATACTCTTGAGATAAGAGATAATGAAATGGTTATTCACAATCTTTATGAGATGCTCGAAGGCCAGGTCGCTATTCTTTCCTCCGGTTTTCTCACGGCTGAAGAATCAGTAACAGTTTTTAATGCTCTGAGAAATAGCGCCATGTACAGAGAAGATCAGAATAGCTATATGCTCTATCCCAATAGGGAATTACCGGGATTTCTCCATAAAAACAATATTGATGAGCACCAAGTTTCCTCTCTGAAACTGCTTGTTCAGTTAGTCGAAGAGAATAATGAAGAACTTATTCTAAAAGATAAAAGAGGGCAGTACCACTTTAATGGGAACTTCCATAATATAAAACAGGTTCATGAGGTTTTAAATGATCTCAAATTGGATCAGAGATATTCAAAACTGGTTGATAAAGAAGGAGAAAAAATAGAGAGATTATTTGAATCCACATTCAACCATCAGTCATTTACAGGTCGATCGGGAACGTTTTTTGCTTTTGAGGGGCTGGGAAGTATTTACTGGCACATGGTCAGCAAGCTTCTCCTTGCTGCTCAGGAAAATCTCTTCCAGGCTATTGAGAACGGAGAGGATGAAAAGATAATTCACGATTTAAAAGAGCATTATTATTCTGTTAGAAGGGGTATCGGATATAATAAGAGCGCCGAAGTATATGGAGCTTTCCCCTTTGATCCCTATTCTCATACACCTTTTGGGAAAGGGGCAAAACAACCGGGAATGACAGGACAGGTAAAAGAAGAAGTTATAACCAGAATTGCAGAAATGGGAATCAATATCACTAACGGTCAGATTGTATTTGATTCAACACTTCTCGATGATGAGGAATTTCTTAAAAAACCGGAAATATGGAAGATTGAGGCTATAGGAGGATCAGTTTCTCTTCTTGATATGTCCGCAGGATCTCTTGGGGGGACTATCTGTCAGACACCTTTTTTAATCCGTAAAGGACCTGAACCTACAATCACTGTAA
Organism: Spirochaetaceae bacterium; assembly: GCA_016342385.1. Lineage (GTDB taxonomy): Bacteria > Spirochaetota > Spirochaetia > DSM-2461 > DSM-2461 > Spirochaeta_F. The sequence continues at coordinate 7,657 of JAEINM010000187.1, forward strand.
ATCTGAATGACAATAAGAAAATCGTATTAAATGATAATAAGTTAACAGTTGAA
>JAEINM010000188.1 GCA_016342385.1 Spirochaetaceae bacterium
CTATAAAGAAGGTTTTTTAAGCCTCTGAGGCCGACCATTTTTACAGCATCTGCAATATTATCCACTTTATTGGGCAACATGAACTGAGCTGAGTTAACAGTTTTTAAAAGGTCGGCTGTCAGTGATGGATCTGTCGCTATTCTTCGGGCAATTTCAGAAATTTCCGAATCGGGATCGTTGATCAGTTTCTGCAGATGAACGATGTTGTCGGGGAATTGAGGCAGCGCTTCAATCTCATCGACAATCTGTTTGGTGAGCAGGTCCAGTTTTTCCAGGTGTACTTCACCTACAGGAATGGTTATTGAAGCCGTTGTTACTCCTTTCTCCCCCTCTATTTCGAAAGATTCTTCATCTAATCCCATTTTTCTTAGCATTAAAATTAGAATGACGATCCCCAATCCTGCACCTTCAGAGTCATCAAGAACTTCTGCAAAAGCCTCTTCCATAGAATCAAAGGCTCTCGATCTGGCAATACGGTCATAAATTCTCATCTGTTCTTTTCTGTTTATCTCTACATTTTTCTTTATGGATATTTTGAATTTTTTCCCTACACTGTGAAATATTATTTTTATAAAGAGACCTTTTTCTTTCTGAAGAGTAAGATAATGGTCCAGATTGTTAAATGTTTCTTCTTTGAAATTCCTCATTCCTTCTTCATAATGGGATTTATTGGATAGATCCAGATTCTTCTCTTCGAAATAAACACGTTTGGTGTTGGCTTTTTTCGCATTAACAGCTAATTCTCTCAGACAGTAAGCAAGGCGGTCTTTCAGAAGTTCCTGATCCATTTCTTTTAGGAACATACCTAGTACATTTTCCAGATCCATTTCTGTTTCATGGGGGAGCTTATATGTCGTAATGGCTAGAGGAATTGACTGCCTGACTGCCCGAATAATTTTTTCTCTATCTATATTTAAAGCCACTGATTTACATCCTTCTAAGTGCACATATAGGTGATCAACATTCGAAGTCTGCGATCCGCCTTTTCGAAAATATAGAACCGGGAGTTTTGCTCCGTGGTTCTATATTCCAATTATAATAGGGGTATTGCGACTGTCAAGGCTGTTTAATCCTTATCGAGACTTAGAATGCTGAATTTTTCCAGTTTTTCATCAATTAAACGATTAATTGAACCTTCGGGGTACATTCCGTTCTTTTCCCTGATCCCGGCCTTCATTCCTGTAATCAGTTCCAGTCCTTCATCTACACATGTCATTGTATAGATATGGAACAGGCCATCTTTGACAGCCTGTAAGACTTTATCCGACAAGAGGAGGTTGTTTTTGTTGCTTTCGGGGATCATTACTCCCTGAGATCCTGTGAGTTCCTTCTTATTACAGACTGTAAAAAAACCTTCTATTTTTTCAGAGACTCCTCCGACCGGCTGTATTTCTCCAAATTGATTAATAGAACCTGTTACAGCGATATTCTGCTGGATAGGAATCTCTCCCAGCTCAGAAATAAGAGAAAAAAGCTCTGCAGCCGATGCGGAATCTCCATCAACACCCGAATAGGACTGTTCCATACAGATAGATGAGGTAAAAGAAAGAGGGTAGGAGAATCCGAAGCGTTTCCTTAAAAAGCCTTCAAGTATAAACATCCCCTTGTCATGTATATGTCCCGATAAGCCCGATTCCTTTTCGATGTTGATTAAACCCTTCTTTCCGGGTCCGGCAGAAGCCGTAATTCTCACGGGGAGTCCAAAGGAATAATATCCCCGGTCAACAACAACCAGACCATTAACACTGCCAATAACAGAACCGTCTCTGTCTATCAGAATAATGCCTCTATTTATCTGATCGTCCAGTTTTTCTTCGGGTAGATTTAATATATAGTTTTTTTCTTTCCTGGCTTGTATGACCGAATCTCTATCAATCATTTTTTTATTATTCAGGGATGCCCAGTAATCGGACTCCCGCAATAAATCTGATATAAAGGAAAATCTTGTGCTTAGACGGTCTCTTCTTTCGGAGAGCTTTATACCGTACTGGCAGACTTCGAGAATCCCTTCATTGTCAATCTCTTTTAACTTTTCTTTTTTTATAAGATTTTTTATAAAAACAACATACTCAGCCGTTGTTGAATTATCTCTTACCATATCCGAATCAAACTCAACGGATATTTTAAAATGTTTTATAAAATCGCTGTCCAGCTGGGAAAGAGTAAAATACATGTCGCTGGATCCGATGATGATAACTTTTGTATCGACAGAGACGGCTTCAGGTTTCAGGTTGGTGATGGGAATCCCCAGGGGAGACTGCTGCCCTCTGATCTCAACCTGGCCGGTCTGAAGTACTCTTTTTAAACTGTTCCAGGTCTCTTCGGTTTTCAGTATGTCCTCAGCCTGTAGAATAAGAAATCCCCCCGATGCCTGGATCATGGATCCGGCTCTTATCATCATGAATGATGTACTGCTTTCTCCGCTCATATCCATATTTGTCTCAATATTTCCAAAGAGGTTTACATCTGTTGGATGATTTTCTGTGATTATAGGAACTTCATTTTCCTCACTATGATCTACAATGACATTAATATCATATCTTTCGGTAAGAAGATCTCCCATCTCTTCATTTACGCTATCGTCAATTAGGACATTATGGAACTGAATAACATCTTTTTCAACTTCTGACAGATATTCTTTAATACCATCAGTTTTCCATGATTTTTTAATTTTTTTTAATTCTTTGGTAATACTCTGTCGTACCGCATCTTCGGCAGCTTTACCTAGGCTTTCCTCCATTTGATCGCGTTTTTTCTTGATAGAGGAGAAGATATTTTTCATTTCATCCATAAAGTAATAATATTTTTCACGGACTTCCTGCCATTGGTCTTCTGTAATGGTTCCTGCTGTGACAAAAGTCTGGAGCTCTTCGAATGTTACAGCTTCATCATTGTATAGAGGAATAAGATCTGTAACAGGTTCCTCTTTCTCTTCATCGGCAATCTGTATGGTTCTAAAGCCGTTTTCTACCAGTCTGTCTTCAAAGGCTGATAGTATGCGATTTTCCTGTCGTTCTATATCTGTGATCATTTTATCTCTGTCGCTTTTATAGGATTCTTCAGAAAGGTTCTCTACAATAATTGTTTTCAGTTTGGATACCAGCTTTTTCATTGCTTTTTTAAATTTTAAAGCCTTTCCTTCGGGCAAATAGAGGATTTTAGGATCCTGAGGTTTTTTAAAGTTATAAACATAAGCTAAATCTTTTAGCGGTTTACTCTTGCTGCTATGTTCTTTTAATATCTGCATTGTCGCTGTTTTTCTGCCGGTTCCCGGATCACCGGTAATAAAAAGATTATATCCTTTCGCTTTAATTTCAATGCCCATCTTTAGGGCTTTGAGGGCTCTAGGCTGACCGATAATTCCCCAGTTTGTTCTATCTTCTTCGATTTCATGTTTTTCAGGCAGTCTTAAAGACACTTTTAATTCTTCGTAGCTTAGCTCATGTATATTTGTATTCATATTATAAATAATAGTATTTTTGTCTTCTTGAAACCAGACGAATAATTTATAATGTATCTATGAAAGTAAAAGATTTTGATATTTGGATTCGCAATATACTCAGGATTGATGAAATGGTGAGGATAGATTCCTCACTAAATGGTCTTCAGGTCGGAAGGGAAGAAGATGAAATAGAGAAAATAGCTTTTACCGTCGATGCCTCTCTGGAAAGTTTTACCAGGGCTATTGAAGCGAAAGCCCAGATGCTTTTTGTTCATCACGGACTCTATTGGGGACGGGTCATTCCTATCACAGGCAGTTTCTACAAACGGATTGAGATGCTGATAAAGAATAATCTGGCCCTCTATACCGCACATCTTCCACTGGATATAAATGAAGAGTTCGGAAACAATGCAGGACTGGCAAAGATTCTCGGTCTACAGGATCTACAGCCTTTTGGTGATCACAAGGGGCTGAAAATCGGATTCAAGGGGATACTTCCCGAACCTCTTTCGAGGGATGAAATTATTAATACCCTGTTCGGTGGATGGGATAATAGTATTAAAATGCTCCCTTTCGGTAAAGATGAGATAAATTCAGTTGCCCTGATCTCCGGCGATGCTCCCTTTGAACTTGAGCAGGCTATTGATGAGAACATCGATCTCTATCTGACTGGAGAAGCTTCTCATGTTCTTTATCACAGGGCTCAGGAGGCCGCTATTAATGTTCTCTTCGGTGGGCACTATGCAACCGAGATCTATGGTGTTAAACTACTTGCCGACAAAGTGTCTAAAGAACTATCTTTAGATACTGTATTTATTGATATTCCCACGGGATTATAAAACAACAGGAGAATTTAGTGAATAAAAATATAAGCAGGAGTTTAACTCTCTCATTATCAGCTTTTCTGGTTATTGCCGACCAGATATCTAAAAAACTGATAATTGATCATATCGCTGTCAATACCCTCGGTTATTCCTTTCTGAATGATTTTTTATGGATTGTACATGTAAAGAATCTTGGAATAGCCTTCAGTCTGGGGGATTCTGTTCCCAATATAATCAGAATAATATTATTTATAATTATCCCCTTTATCGTTATGTCTGGCCTGGGAGTCTATATTGTCAGAACTGAAGGTCTGAGTCTTTTTCAACGCTGGTGTATGGCCGGAATCCTTGGAGGAGGTCTGGGAAATCTCATCGACAGAATTTTCAGACCCGAAGGAGTTGTCGACTTTATCAGTGTTAAATTTTATGGACTATTGGGAATGGAGCGCTTTCCCGTTTTCAATGTTGCCGATTCATCAATTGTCATATTTGGAATTTTACTATTAATAACATTTATTGTTGAAGGCAGAAAAAAGAATGAACAAAAAGCTTAATACTTTTATTTTTTTAATAATAGGTACTGCTGTGAATATTATTGTGATGCTTCTTCTACTGATCGGTTTCCTCTATATCATCGGGCTTTTTATTACGCCGAAAACCAGTGGGGGTATTGTTACTGCAGTTACCTTGACAGCAGTTCTGCTTTCGGTTGTGGGCAGCTATCTCATCTATAATAAACTGGTCAGGTTTATCAATAACAAATGGGATCTCGAACGCTGGATTGAACCTCTTTTTAAAAAGAAGAGATAGTGAAGAGAAAGGGCAACAGTCCCTTTCATTTTCAGGTCAATACCCGTCAGACATTTCCCGGTTCTTATCCTTTTTGTAGAGTTCGTTGTATACAAAACCCCTTTTGCGCAAGGCCTCTTTTATCTGCTGAGGGAAGGGCATATCTCTCCAGAAGATTCCTCTTACATCTTTATCAAGTTTCTGAACTCCTTCAGATTCCTTTGTTATCCACAGTATGTAGTCCTGAATGAATTTCAGCCGGACATCTCCCCGTAATTTTCTCGATTCAAACCACTCGTAGTAATGGCCTGTCAGTCCTTCCTGCATCCAATAGTGCTGGGCTTTCTCTTTGGCCACCTGCCATCGGAGATCCCCTAGTGCTGTCAATACAGCTCTAGAGAGATCCTTGGGAAACATCGGTATACCAATTCTTCCCCGGCTGGTTGCTTTATTTGTCTTTTCAAAGGGTTCCCAGCAGATGCCCGAATCGCCGAAACAGGGAAGGATAATGGTATGAGGAACAATGCGACTGGTCTTCTGCCTGAAAGTTCTTCTGAAAACTCCCGGATCGATCCCTTCGAATTGCGACATGAGATCTATAATATTTTCTCTAGTGGCAATAGCCTTTATAGAGGAGAAAAAAAACTGCTTCATCAGTATAGGCATATGGTTGCCCTGTCGACCAACTGACAATTTTGCCATCTGTCTAATGCTTTCAACTTCTTTGGAGGCTATTCTCGGATCGACAGATGTTGCTATTCCAGCACTTTGAGCCTGTTGTTCAAGTGTTTTCAGTTTCTCTCCATTATATCGGAGAGAGTCAAATCGGGATTTTATCTCTTTATCCAGATTCTGAAGTTCTTTTACATGACTCAATATTTCTCCAAGTGATATTCTCTGAGCCTGATTATAGGGATCCCTTACGCCTGTATATAGTTTTGATCTTTCATGTCTTGAAACGGCCTGAGCTTTCATCAGTATTGATTTTTCAACAGATTTTTGTCGAATTTCATAATTTCGGATTACGGCTATGTGAGAATCTTTTTCTCCCCTGACTTTACTCAGTTGTGCTTTAATGGCGTTTATGTCCTTGCCTTTTTTCTTATAGTGAAACTCTTCATCTGTAGCAAGAGGTGAAATATCACCTCTGCCGACATTGAGAAGCCATTCATCAACATAGTGTACCGGTTCATCTGTATTGTTTTCAAATATTACTTTCGATAGCATCAGCCTCTGTTCGGCAGAAATAACATTGGGCAGGAGAGCTCCAAATCTTATAAGCAGCCTTCTGGGCATTTCTGAATCTTCGGTGAGAACCTCAACCTGCTTCCGGATCATTTCCCAATAGAGAGGTATAAGCCGTGTTCTGTAGACGGCTCTGTCTTTAGGATCCTGGGCTTTTAAATAGTTTTGAATTGCTTTGTGTAATTTATCGGAGATGTCACCCATTCCGGTTAAGAGGAATTTATAATAATTGGCATTATTAAAATACGATCTCGGGGGACATTCGAATTCTGTAATAGCATTAAATTTATCTTTTGTTATATCTTCCAGCATAGGAACTTTTTCAGAATCATGATGTCCTGAATTGGGACCATTATCACTGAATAAATCATCAAAATCGGGTTTATTTCCTTTTCCTGACCCTATAGGTGCCAGTAGAGATTCCAATTCTGCATCTAAAGGGGTATTTTCACTATTATTGCTCATATTTTCTTCTCATTTTTTATATCTTCTTGTTATTCAGTGTACTTAATAGATTATAAAAATTCAATAATTCCCATAAGTCTGCAAAAAGAATTCACTAGGAAGTTGACTAAACTCCCCCAGCCTGTTATTTTTGCCTATATAGTCAAAGCAATATATATAACATTCAAAATATCATTGGAGGTCTAATGAATATCTCTACAGTTATTCTCTATCTTTTATCTATCATTTTTCTGATAGTTTCCATAATCAAGGATAGAAAAAAAACAAAAAAAGGAATTAAAAAAGGTTTTATGGCATTTAAAAAAATTCTGCCTTTATTAATCCCTCTGTTTCTTATTGTCGGTGTTGTTCTTACATTTGTTACTCCGGAAATGATAAAAAATCTTTTGGGAGAAGATTCAGGATGGATTGGTATCTCTTTTGGATTAGTTATCGGGAGTATTGCCTTTATGCCGCCTTTTGTTACATTCCCACTGGGATCTGAACTTATCGCTAATGGGGCGGGATTTCCACAGGTTGCCGCTTTCGTGACAACCTTAATGGGTGTTGGTTTCGTCTATTTCCAGGCAGAAATGAAATTTTTTGGGGCGGGATCAACAATCAGAAGAAACTCTCTGGCATTTGTTGCCGCAATAATAGTAGCTGTCATGGTGGGAGTATTGATGTAATGAAATTGAAAATAGATAAAATGACAATAACAGCCGTCCTATTACTAATAGGAACGGCGATATATTCTTATACTCAGGCGTTTTCAGCTGTTGGGAACGCATCATTCCAGTTTCTTGAAATGCTGAAAATTGTTCCACCCATATTTCTAATGATCGGCTTGCTCGACGTCTGGGTACCAAGGGAGACTATGATTAAAATGATGGGAGATAAGTCCG
>JAEINM010000189.1 GCA_016342385.1 Spirochaetaceae bacterium
GATCATCATCATCATTACGCCATAGCCTTTAAACCACCGGCAGCCTTTAAAGAAACCCGGTTGAAAGATATTGACTGGCAGGTCAGTCGTCAGGGGAATGTAGTTCCCGTGGCCATCTTTGAACCGGTTGTACTGGGGGGTGCCACTCTGGAGAGAGCCTCACTTCACAATTTCAGTTTTGTTGAATCTCTTCTCCTCGAGAAAGGTGATCTCCTGGTCATTGAAAGAGCGAATGATGTCATTCCCTATGTGCGTTCCAATAAAAGCAATGTTCATAGAGAGAATGAATCATTTGTCAGCGAGATAATTCCCCAATGGTGTCCATCTTGTGGAAATCCTCTGGTTATAAGTGGGGTTCATCTTAAGTGCAGGAATAAGGAATGTCCCGAACAGCTAATTCAGAAGATAATCTACTGGGTAAAAGAAGCGGATATTGAACAGGTTTCTATTGGAACCATAAGATCTTTATACAATTCTGGAAAAATCAGGAATATTCGGGATATCTATAATCTGAAAATAGAAGATTTTGAGAACCTTGAAGGGTTTGGAGAGAAAAAAATTGCCAATTTTATAGAGCAGGTACACAAATCCAGAGAATTAACTCCTGTTGAACTGATCAGCCGGCTGGGTATCCCTCTTGTCCAGAAGAAAGCTCTGAAGAAATTGAATATCAGTTCCATGGAGGATTTTCTCAATTTTAATGATGAGAGTTATGTCACAGGACAGAATATAATGGAGTGGAAAAAAAATGAGGGAAACAGAGAGTATCTCGATGAACTGATGTCAGTTGTGAATCTAAAAACTGTTGAACCCTTATCATTTAAAGCTTCTGTAGCCATGACAGGCAAAGGACCGGCGGGAAGAAAAGAACTGACTGCTCGTCTGGAGGAAATGGGATACGAATTTTCCTCTACAGTAACTGGTGAAACCGATATCTTATTGTGTGAAGATCCGGCGGGCGGCAGTTCCAAGTTAAAAAAAGCAGAAAAAATGGGAGTAAAACTAATCTCCTATGAAGATTTTTTTAAATAATATTTTTAATATCTGAATAAATGATCTCCTGTCGTAGGTGATCCTTGTTATCCCCGAATATCTTCTCAATGGCTTGTCAAAAGGACTATTTGAAGATATATTACAAGTATAGAATAATAAACTTAAGGATGGCTAAGTGAAGAGCTTACTTTCAGAACTGAATATTGGTGATAGGGCAATTGTCAGTGATGTTGCCGCAACAGGCGAAATTAAACGAAGGCTCCTCGATATGGGTTTGTGTCGAGGTGTTGAATTTACTGTAATAAGAATAGCGCCATTAGGAGATCCCATAGTTATAAAGATAAAAGGATTTGATCTCTCCCTTAGAATGGAGGAAGCTGCTTCCATCACAGTTGAAACAGATGAAAACCTTGAGAAATTTATCGGTCTTGATAAGGAAAAACTATTTTCTCCTATTGTGACTAATGAAAAAATTAAGAAGAATGACAGTAAAACTATAAATGTCGCTTTGCTGGGAAATCCCAACAGCGGGAAAACCTCTCTTTTTAATTGTCTTGCAGGAACCCATCAGAAAGTGGGTAATTTTTCCGGTGTAACTGTAGAGAAATATGAAGGTTTTATTAAATATAAAGATTATAGCATCAATCTCATTGATCTGCCGGGAACATATTCTCTGACCGCCTATTCTCCCGAAGAGGTTGTCGCTCGAAATTACATCATAGAGGAAAAACCCGATGTGGTCATCGATGTCATTGATGGAACAAATCTGGAGCGAAATCTCTATTTAACCACTCAGCTTATGGAACTGGAAGTCGACGCTTTATATGCTATCAATATGTATGATGAAGTTGAAAAGCAGGGGATAAAAATTGATATTCACCAACTGCAGACTCTTCTTGGTTCACATGTGGTCACGACTTCAGCCGCAAAAAAATCCGGAATTGATTCGCTTCTGGACCATATTATCAGGGTTCATGAAGGTGATATTAATATTGCCAAAAATAAACTGACCTATAGCCAGGATATTGAAAAGCATATTAGCAAAATTAAGACTGTTCTTACAGGCGATTCCTGGTTATCTGAGAAGTATAATCTCTATTGGATTGCTGTAAAACTACTGGAAAGTGATCAGCTTGTTTATGAACTGGTTAAGCAAAGATCCATATGGATTAAAGTGGAGAGAGTTCTTATTGAAGCCATGGAGACATTTGAAAGGGTATTCCATCGGGATTTAGATGTTGTCATAACCGAAGACCGACACTCTTTCATTCGCGGAGCCATAAGAGAGACAGTACAGATCCCCCATAAAACAAAGAAAAATATGACTGATTACATCGATGATATTGTCCTTAACCGGATTCTGGGTCTTCCAATCTTTTTTGGAATTATGTGGTTGATATTTCAGTTTACATTTACAGTCGGTCAATATCCTATGGACTGGCTCGACTCGCTATTTGGTCTTCTGGCAGATAAAGTTAATGTGCTTATGCCTAATAGTTTTGCCAGATCCCTTATCGTCGATGGTATTATTTCCGGAGTAGGGGGCGTTCTGATTTTTGTTCCCAATATACTCCTTCTATTTATGAGCATATCCATAATGGAAGCATCGGGTTATATGGCCAGAGCCGCTTTTGTTGTGGATAAGGCAATGCATAAAATCGGATTGCACGGAAAATCCTTTATACCCATGATCACAGGATTCGGCTGCTCTGTACCGGCTATAATGGCATGCAGAACCTTGAAGAACCGGGCAGACCGGATTACCACTATGATGATTATTACCTTTATGAGCTGTGGAGCCCGTCTTCCCGTGTATATACTTCTCATCGGCGCCTTTTTTCATCCATCCCAATCGGGGAATGTTCTATTCGGTGTGTATATGTTCGGTGTTCTTATAGCACTACTATCTGCTTTTGTTCTAAAAAAAGCTGTGTTTAAAGATCAGTCAGAACCTTTTGTCATGGAATTACCCCCTTATAGAAGACCTAAAGCTAGTTCTATTTTTCATCAGGTGAGTTTTAAAGCCGGGATGTATGTGAAAAAAGCCGGTACAATAATTCTTGCGGCTTCTGTTCTTATCTGGATGGCGACCAATTACCCTAAAAGTCAGGAAATCACCTCGAAATATGAGATGCTGAGAAGTCAGATCTCTATTGAAAGCACTTATAGTGATTCTCAAATTGAGGATCTGATAGCTCAGTCCCAAAGGGATGAAGCTTCGGATCAGATGGAATATTCATTTGCCGGTAAAATCGGGAAAATAACAGAACCTCTTATCCGGCCCTTAGGATTTGACTGGAAAATAGGAATTGCACTGACTGCCGGTCTGGCTGCCAAAGAGATTATTGTTTCGACCATGAATACGATCTATTCTTTAGAAGATATAGGCGATGATAAAGCTATTTCTTCGGGCATTTCAAGTGTTTCAGGGTACTCAACATCTACGGCTTTAGCCCTGATGATTTTTGTACTTCTCTATGCTCCCTGCGTAGCTGCTTCAGCTGTATTTCATAAGGAAGCAGGTCGGTGGAAATACACAATTCTCATGTTTGCCTATACCATGTCCATTGCCTGGATAATGTCCTTTCTGGTTTATCGAATAAGCTTATTGGTTTTTTAAATATTCTCTCTGATTTTAAACTATAATAAATATAGAAGAGATCAGGGGGGATAATATCCATGGAAGATAAATCAACAGATGCCGCTTTTTCTAAAATTAAAAATATACTAAAAGATCTATATGGAGATCAGGCTGGTGCACTCCGGTATGAGTACCTTTATCACAAGGCCGAAAAATATCTGCAGACTCTTTCGGATAAAGCGAGAACTGACCATAAAGATTTTAATAGCGCTGATCCCTATAAAAATCTTGCGGGAAAAATATTTGCTATCACCTATCCCGATAATGTCTATATAGACGATGAATACACCTTAATTACATTGCAGAAAACTCTTGAAAAATATTTCCCCTCTATAAAAGGCCTGCACCTTTTACCGGAAAGAACTATGAGCCACAGTGACATATGGCCTCAGGACTTTTTTGCTTTCTTTCCCAAAGACATGTGTCAGAAAATCGTATCATCTCTTATGGATCTCGGAATAATTGATGAATTCCGCAATATCACAGCATTATATCCCGAAAAAATAGAGATTTTTAAAACCGGAGAATTAAAAAAGATTACAGGTGATCTGTATAGCACTTATAAAGACTCTGTTTTATCTATTATTGATAATGCCTATAATTCTCATTTTAATGATGGCGGGTTTTCTCAAAAAACAAGAGCGGAAGTTGATCCCCGTTTCGGGAAAAACAGCAATCTCCATGAACTGACGAATCACTTCGCTACTATGCTCGATTATGTGGTGAATCACCTCGATGTGGATAATGACTATCTTGAAGAATTCAGAAAGGGCAATAATGATGGTGATGCCTTCCTTATCATATATAGAGATCGTTACAGGCAGCTACTGGCCGATAGAACTCTTGAAAAGACCTTCCGTCCCAGACCTTTTCCTCTTTTTACGGGATTGAGAAAATATCCTGTTGCCAGTCTGGACGGAGAAAAGATAACTCCTCTCAATTGTGCCGCTGAGATGAACCGAATTTTTACTGCCAATGGACTGAAACCTCTGGACAGTCGTCTCATACTTTTTCTCTCGATCTTTTTTAAAGTGGAAAATGACCAGGGACTGACGGCTCAGGACTTCCGGATATTTACGGATTTCGAAATATATGCTTCAGAGGCAGGAATTGATATTTCCCCATTCTGGCTTCATTCTGAGATTCAGGCTAAGCAGAAGAAATTCAACAGTCACATAATCGATTCTATGGAGACCTTCATGGTTAAGCTGGGGTTAAGTGTCAAATATGCCGATCTCTTCAGAAATGATAGTGATCATATTTTTGGAAGAGAATTTTATATTTACACAACCTTCAGTGAATCACAAGCCGATGTTAATCCCCTTTCATTCGAAGGTTTTAAAATGATTATAGATGATCTGTTCCATCTCCTATCCAGTGGTTCTCTTACAATGATGAGAATGGATGCCATTAAATATCTCTGGAAAGAGATTGGTGCCATAAACTTTGATATGGAAGAGGGAAATAAACTTATAGATGCTATACGCCTGCTTATGAAAATAACATCTCCCTCCACATTACCTCTCGATGAAATAAACAGCCCCGATCCTATCGTGTATTCCATGGCGAAAGATGGTGGTTTCGCCTATCTCTTTGGTCAGGTAAATTCAGTTCCAGCCGCTTTTAATGAGGGAAATCTCGAACCTTTAGTCCGTTTCAATCAGACTATGAAAGAGAAATGTCCCCCAAACCTCCTCCGCTTTGTGATGTTGTCTACACATGACGGCCGGTCAGTACAGGGACTCGGTGTGCAGAGAAGTGATGGTCATGTTTCTGTAGAGCAATTCTATAAACTAAAAGACACGGTGGAATCCCGGGGGGGTAAGCCGAAGTTCAGAAGTGTACCAAAAGGGGAGATTGCCGGAGACACTTTCAGAAAGATTTTTACAGAAGCCGATTTTAAAGATACTATGCATAAGCTCCATGGTCTTTTTGATAGTGAACTTATTCAAAAGAAAGATCTTTTCCGCTTAAAGGATCAGGATTTAGATGAATCTGATCTTCTGGAGGAGATTTCGCTCATATTGGATATTGATGTCCGCTCATTAATGGGTTCTGCCCCAATTGATTATTTTATTCAGTGGATAATATACGGGAAAACAGCTTATGAACTGTGCTGCACGACAAGATCGGCATTAAGCAGAACAGATAGTGAAGGTAATTCTCTGACTGAGGAAGAAGAGGCACAGAGACTGGTTTTGGCTCAGTTGTTTGTATTGACTCAGGGACAGGATGTTCCCGCCATATATTTCAATGACTTGCTGGGACTGGAAAATGATTACAGGCAATATGAGATTACCGGTAAACCCAGAGATCTGAATCGCCATAAAAACAATCTGAAGGAAATGACTGAACTAATGGAAAATGATCCATTTACAAAATCTTATACAGAGAAATTAAACACCATACTGGCCTTAAGAGCGGAAGATTCAGCTTTTTATCCCGGTAGTACCCAATTCCAATTCAGTGCTTTTACGGATCAGATTTTCATGAACCATCCCTGGCATGAGGGGCATCACTCTGTCATTCTCGGAAATATCGGCAATCAGGAATCTCTTATTGAAATTAACACATCGGCGATTGAAGGTTTTACCTCTTCTGAATTGACGGACCGGATCACAGGAACTGTTTTTCAGGCCGATAATAGTAAATTTACAATAAAGATGAGTCCCTACGGATATTACTGGCTGAAATAGGAAATGAAATTACCCGAAAGACTCCCTGATGAATTTGTTTCCGGAATCAATGAGCTATCTATAGATGCCTCCAGTATCATCTATTTATTAAAGGTGGGAATCCTGGGTTCTGTTTCTGCAGAGATCAGACTTTTAGCTTCACCGAAGATTATTGAAGAGGTCGGCTGGCCCCGTCTTCCCATAACACCTACCCATCTGGACAGAAAAGGTCTAACTAATGACGAAACAGTCGTCGAGCTAGCAAAAATTAGAAGAATCCCGGTGATGTCTGAAGATTTTGAAGTACTGGAAAGTGCCGGGGCTAATGGGCTGAATTATTACAATACTCTGATGATTCTCAATTATTTGCTGATGAAAAAAAGAATCTCCCGGGAAGATTATCCCCAATACTTCAGTCGGCTGAAAGAAATTTCCCATTACAGTGAAGAAATCCTACAATATGGTTTACGGATAAAGGAACAGGTCTGTCTGGAATTAGATAAATGACTGGGATACAAAAGGGACAAATCGGACAGGAATAAGTCTCTTCTCTGATATTTTTTTCTTTTCTTTTATAATTTTTACCAAGTATTGTATACCGTATTCTGAACCTATGGGGATTATCATAGATCCGGGATCTCTGAGCTGATTAATAAGAGGTTCCGGAACGACCGGAGCTGCTGCAGTGGCAATAATAGCATTAAAGGGAGCTTTTTCTTTCCAACCTGTATACCCGTCTCCTATTTTTATAGTGACATTGTTGAAGCCGCTGATATTTAAGGTTGATTGCGCTCTATGGGCCAGTTCTTCTATTCTCTCTATGGAATAGACCTGAGACACGATTTTAGATAAAATAGCTGATTGATAACCGGAACCTGTCCCAATTTCCAAAACTGTCATCTCCTTATGAAGATTCAACTGTTCAGTCATATACGCGACGATATAAGGTTGTGAAATAGTTTGTCCATAGCCTATGGGAAGAGGGCTGTCATCAAATGAATAGCTCTTTTCAGAATCCCTCACAAAAAGGGACCGATCCACTTCACTCATAGCTTTTAATACTAAGGGATCTCTAATGCCTCTTCTGATAATCTGAGAATTCACCATATCCCTCATCAGAAATGAACTCCTGCTCCTATACCTATGCTGTATAGCTGAGAGTTTTCTGATTGAAGAGTATAGAAATTACCAAATATCTCCATAGATTTTATATGAAAACCAAGTTTAACATCAATTTCAGCGAATGTAATGGATTTGAAAAACATACCGCCGCTGCGAACCTCCAGAGAAATGGGTTTAAATGGGTATGATGTAATTTTT
>JAEINM010000190.1 GCA_016342385.1 Spirochaetaceae bacterium
AGAATAAAGACTTGATGAACTGATCAACTTCCGGAGTTGGAGCGGATTCGCCTACGGCGCCCTCATGTTCTGCCGGAAGAATCTCGTACTCAACTTCCATATAGACAATACCATTGATAGCTACTGACTTAGGAAGTACTGTATCACCTATCTTCTGATAAAGAACCATATATTCATCATATTTTTCCCCTTTGTCAAAATACTGAGTCTGAATATGCTTGATCACATTGCCATCTTCATCATATTCGAATTCATCATCATAAGTACTGTATATTTCATCTTTGTAATAATCGATTTTTTTAACCTGCTGAACAGTTTTAACACCTTCAGCGGAAAACCCGACATAAGAATTTCCTGTTCTGTATCTGACTGTTGAACAGGATGCTGTAAAAATTACCAGTATCGTTAATACAAGCATTTTCAGTATTGTTTTTTTCAATTTCTACTCTCCATTTTGTGTTTTTTTTGATTATGATTAATTATCTCTTGAGGATAATATGTATTTTTTGTTCTTCCAGATCGGTGACCGTGTAGATTTCCGAACCTTCCCTTCTTCCCTTTTTTACACGGATTCGCATTATCCGCCCTACTGCCATTTGTACAGTGACAGGAGATTCGCCGATAAATCTGTTATTGACAAAAACCTCAGCTCCTTCACGATCTGATGTGATGGTAACTTGGGGATTAAGATCTTGAATTTCCTCTAGAGAACGGGAGTACTCCTGAGTTTTAGTAGTACCCCATGGACCGACTTTCTCTTCGAAAGCTGTATATCCCTCCTTCTCCAGGCGGATTCTGTACTCCTTATTAAAAAGGTCCAGAGAAAGAGGGGTTTTACCTTTAAAGGTTCCATCTATAAAGACTCTACTTTCCGAAGGAGTTGTGCTTATATGAAATGTATAAAGTTCTGATCCTCCCAGGAGAAAACTGTGAAGATTCTTTACCGGGATAGCCAGATTGAAATTATACCCGGGAATAATGGCAGTGGCGATACCGATGACCACGCCCTGACTATCGAGGATAGGTCCCCCGGAATTCCCGGGAGCCAGATCAGAACTGAGATCCAGCATATTTCCCATTTTTTCAATTGTCTGAAAAGCCTGAATGTATCCGGGTGTGGCTTTAAAATTTTTTCCCAGAGGATAACCGGCAGCCACAACTTCCGACATAAGCTCAGACTGGTCTGCATCAGCAAGCTCTAATCGAAAGGGTGCCGGATTATCCATAGTTATTGTACAAAGGTCCAAATAAGAATCTATCAGTTCTATATTCCCGGAATATTTTCGACCTGAAACACTACTATGGAGAAATTCTATGGTAATTAAAACTGATTCATTATAATGGGCTTCTTTAACAACATGAGCATTGGTAACAAGAATATCATTGCCATTTCTGTCGGCAATAGCAAATCCTGTCCCTTGACTGACGATTGCTCCGTTACCGTTTGTCAGGGTTATCTTTGCAATCCCGGGTCCGGTTTTCTCTATAACAGTGGCCCAGTCAGCTGCAGAGAGATAAAATCCCTGAAATAATAATATGATGGAGATTATTATAAATATAATTTTTCTTTGAAAGGGGGTTTCCATTACAGCATTTTCCTTTATATATATAAGAGATTCTAGATTTGTATATTAATGTAATTGCATAATATATAAAGATCGGCGATAAGTCTACATAGACAAGGGGATCCTAACAGTTATCGCAATTATGACAATCCGGCTCATCATTAAAACCGAAGTAGCTTTCGATCTCCTGTCTCCGACACTTTTCTGTGCGGAAATACTCGACAATAGCGAGTAATTTTTTCTGATCACTCATAAGTTTTTCCCCATAGAGCTGTAGATCCAGAAGTTTTTCAGGTAGTTTTTCCTGAAGGACTTTTATATTCCTTTCACCCAGTGTACCGGAAGTGACATGGTTTCTTTCAAAAAGACTCAAACCAGTATCGAGGCGGAAATCAAAACGATTCTTGTAGAAGAGCTGATTCTCCACATACTCCCGCCCGAATGAATGAACTTCCCGCTCTTTATTTTTTAAGAGAAAATGAAGTTTCTTCAGAAATGAGGGATCGGGATTGGACCATTTGATGAATTCCATATGAGTGGTCAGGTCGTCCTGACTGTAGAGCATTTTACACAAGGAATCTTTCCCGTCTCTGCCGGACCGTCCTATTTCCTGATAATAGGATTCCAGGCTGCCGGGGATTTCCCCGTGAATGACATAGCGGATATCACTTTTATCGATTCCCATACCGAAAGAGTTTGTCGCCAGAATAAGGGACTGTGATTCCATGAACATATTCTGAACTCTTTTCCTCTCATTATTCTCCAATTTTCCATGATAGACAAAATGAGGGATTTTCAACTGATCCAGTTTCTCAGAAAAATAATTCAGCGTTTTAATAAGAGAGAAATAGACAATCCCGCTGCCCTGAATACTCTTATAGATTCTGAGGATCTCATCGATCTTTTCCGAATCACTCATATATTCGTCTGCCTCAAGCCGGAGATTGGGCCGTTTAATCCCCTGATGAAATATCTTCATCTGAGTTTCATGGAGTTTGAGATTTTTGATTATGTCTTTCTGGACAGGTTCTGTTGCCGTAGCGGTAAGAGCTACTGTCCGGGGAGAGCCGAGAAGCTCCCGGATCTCTCCCATTCGTGAATAGTCGGGTCTGAAATCATGCCCCCACTGGGATATGCAATGTGCTTCATCAATGGCCAGAAGGCCGATAGAAGCTCTTTTTATCTTATACCGGAAATCCTCTTTGGAAAATCTCTCGGGAGTCACATAGAGGAATTTGATTTTACCGTAGACAAATTCATCGAGAATGGATTTCCTCTTTCCCGAAGAAACTGTGGAATTGATATAGGCGGCCTTAACCCCCTTATTCCGTAGAGCATCAACCTGATCCTTCATAAGGGATATGAGCGGGCTGATGACAAGAGTTCCTCCATCCAGGCACAAGCCGGGAACCTGATAGCAGAGAGATTTCCCACCGCCCGTGGGCATTAAAACGAGACAGTGCCCCTCTTCCGATGCGATAATCCGATTTATGACTTGTTCCTGCAAGCCGAGGAAACCCTCATGAGAGAAAGTTGTCTGCAATATTTCTTTAACGTTCAAGAGCGTCATTGTGCTGATAAGCTGAAAAAAGTCAATATTGTGATGTTTCTCTGGGGATTATTTAAGGAACTTGACTTTGTTTGTGAACATATTAGACTTATCTTTAAAAGAGAGATGACTACCAGGAGGATTAATGCGCATACTTATTGTCGACGATTCGGCCGTTATGAGAAGGATTCATAAAAATACATTACTAGAGAACGGTATTGATGAATCCTCACTTATTGAGGCAAAAGACGGAGAAGAAGCCCTTAAAATCGCCATAGAAGAAGATATAACACTGTTTCTCGTAGACTGGAATATGCCCAGGCTCAATGGACTCAATTTTGTAAAAGAGATAAGGGGTTACAGTAAATACAGCAGTACCCCCATGATCATGATCACCTCCGAAGCGGCGAAATACAATGTAATTGAGGCCATTCAGGCTGGAGTTACCAATTATGTAGTCAAACCGATACAGGGAAATATCCTGTGGGAGAAAATCAAAAAATATTTATGAAAGTTCAATATATAAACCCCTTCCTTCAGGCTACAACAGGTCTGTTTAAAGATTATCTGGGTATGGATCTTGTTCCGGAAAAGCCATATATCAATACAGACCCGACTCGACTGGGTGATGTCTCTGCCATTATAGGTCTGGCAGGAGAGACAACAGGTGCTGTCGTGCTTAGCTTTACCCGCGATTCAGCCATAGCGATTGTTTCAAAATTTGCCCAGAGAAAATATGCGGCTCTGGGAAATGAAGTGATCGACGGTGTGGGAGAACTGGTCAATATTATTGCCGGTAATGCCAAAAAAGATCTCCACGATTTTAAGATAATGATATCACTGCCGGGAGTCGTAACAGGAAGTGACTATAGGATTCACTGGCCTGAGGGAATCCCTGTTGTATGCATCCCCTTTAAATCGAATTTCGGGGATTTCAGTGTAAATGTGTCCATGAGGGACATTATCTAGATGATGAAATTGAAAAGCAAATCCATTCAATACAAGATTATTGCGGCGATTATTTCCGTTCTGACTGTCAGTATTATCACTTCTATCATTATAACAACAGAAAATCAGAAGCGGAACCTGATTGCCACAGCGACTCAGACTCTTGCGGTCAATACAGATATGCTCAATCAGGTCATACGGAATATCATGCTCAGTGGAGAAGCCCCTATTGCCACAGGCACATTGAAAAGTATAAAAGGGCTGGAGGGATTTGAGGAAGTTGAGATTTACCGCACCAATGGGGAAGTGGCTTTCAGTGATTACAAAACCGTAGATTTCGTCAATGGATTTCAGGATAAAATTATTTTCGACTATACCGAAAGAACAGAAGAAATGATGGTGAACAATGAGGCTTTTCAACAGGTTCTGAACAGTAATAGCCCTCTAGTCAGAGAACTGAAGCAGACAAAGGAGATGGAATATTTTTTTCCCATTCTCAACTATGCCGAGTGCCGAACCTGCCATGGAGAGGAAAACTTCATACGGGGAGTCAGCCACTTTAAAATATCCATTAAGAGCATATACGACAAAGTAAACATGGCCGGTATTGTTCTGACAGTTTTTTTTATAACAACTGGTATTGTCATTTTCTTTATGCTTTTCACCCTGCTGCGACGGCTGGTTATCACTAGAGTACTGGCAATAGGCAGAACGGTTTCCATTGTAGCGACAGGAGATCTGGATGTCCAGATTGACATGAACAGCAGTGATGAGCTGGGAACCCTGTCCAGCCAGATCAACAGAATGATATTGAGTCTGAAAGAGAAGAAACAGCTGGAAATAGAAAATGCCCTGATAGAAACAACCCTGAAAGAGAATATGAAATACCTTCAGAACATTCAGGAAGGACTTCTTATGGTAGACAGAGATCTGGTGATCAATGAAAACTATTCCCAGTTTCTTATCAATATGTTCGGGAGACGGGAAATAGCTGGAAAAAAACTGACCGACTTCCTCTTTCCCCATATAGAACATGATAGTGAAATCCGCGGTGAACTGGAGATGTTTCTATCACTGGTCTTCAACAATGTGACTGCAGATCTCGATATGATTGCCGATATTAATCCTCTGCTGGACTGCTGGATTGAAGTAGATAAAGGGAAAATACTGATTGATGCCTTTGTTCAGAGAATTTTTGATGAAGATGAAAATGTAGAAAACATTATGATTATCTTCAAAGATAAAACCAGTATTTTCTATGCCGAAAAGGAACTGGCCGAAGAACGACAGAGAGCTCAGAGCGAACTGGACTACATAGCCTCGCTTCTCAAGGCAGGTCCGGAAACCTTCCTGCAGTTTATCGGTGAAGCTGAAGAAGTTCTGAAGAACTTAAAAGCCGGTTTGTCCCGTCTGAAAGAAAAGAAATATTTAGAAAAATCATTCCGGGAAATTCACTCTTTGAAAGGAACGGCTGGTTATTTCAATTTTAAAAGCATAGAAAAGCTTGCCCACAGCCTTGAGACTCGATTAAAAGAAAACTCTCTACTGGAAATTGAATCTCTTCTAGATGACCTTTTTATTGAGTTTGGGAATATAAAGAAGCTGATCGACCGTTTCAGGAGTTTTGCCGACCATGAGAAAAATGAATTGAAACAGTTTTTCAGTTTTCTCGAATCCATGATGAATCGCCTCTCTGATGATCTGGGGAAAAAAATAAAAATTTCCATGTCTTCTAATCTCGAAGTACTGCCTCATCTGGGGAAATTAAAAAACTCAATTATTCATCTGCTGCGGAATTCGGCAGATCACGGTATTGAGGATCCCTTTGAAAGAATCAGCCTGAACAAGAATGAAGAAGCCGAGATTAGTCTAAAAATAGAAAAGAGGAAAGATAATACCATTGATATAATTGTGGCCGATGACGGCAGTGGGATAGACTATAGACAGCTGGAGAAAAAAGCCCGTGAAAAGGGATTTATAAAAGAAGAGGAAAAGGCAGATCATAAGAGGCTCGTCAATCTTATATTCCAGTCGGGATTCAGCTCTAAATCGGATGTCTCTGAGATCTCCGGAAGAGGAGTGGGTCTGGATGTCGTTAAAGATGATGTAAAGGGTCTCGGCGGCACTATCGCCGTATTTTCTCAACCGGGAAAAGGGACGAGATTCACTATACATCTACCAGTTAAAGGGGATTAAAATGACGAAATACATTTTAAGGTTAACAATATTCATTCTACTTCTCACATCTTGCAGCAAAGAAATACAACAAACGCCCCTCACATCGGAGGAAATAAGCGGTGAGAGATTATGGGAGAGAATCAGCCGGGAAAGTCATTATTCCGAATATTCTTTCTGGCCCGGTCATGAGGGCATCAATCCGGGACAGGCACCCCATGGTGTAAATCACCGCATATACATAAACAAAGACCTTTTTAATGCTCTTCCTATTGAGAGTAAAAGTACTCCCTATGGCACAATTATTGTAAAAGAGAATATGAACAGCGACTGGGAAGTTCTGAAAATAACTGTTATGGCCAAAGTCAATGGTTTTAATCCCGAGGGTGGGAACTGGTTCTGGGCAGCTTATTCACCAGAAGGTGAAGTCCAGGCCGAGGGAACTCCCAAGGGATGCATCTCCTGCCACGAAGGGATGAAAAGCAACGATTTCATTATTATCAGACAATTGGATTCCCCACTGGAATAATCAGAACCGGTGGAATGGATATTCGAGATTATGATTCATTAGAGAGGAAGAGAAAAATAGAATTCCGCACCGCCATCGGGGCTCGGATTCACACCGATTTCACCGCTGTGGAGTTTTATAATTTTTCTGCATATAGCTAATCCGAGTCCTGTAGACTTTTCTCCATTTGTCGAAAGAGCGGAAAGAGTCGCAAACTCTTTAAAAACATTTTTCATGTCTTCATCGGTCAGACCGGGACCTGTGTCTTTAATGGTAAAAAAGACTCTATCCTTTTCCCTTTTCAGATTAATGGTTACGACTCCGCAAACCGGAGTGAATTTTATGGCATTACTTATAAAATTATCAATCACCTGTGTTATTCTGCCTACATCAAAAATCAGTTCCATGGCCGGTTCAGGATTAAAGAGGATTTCTATTTCTTTGGCTGCGGCTTGACCCATAAAGATGAGATCTATTCTTTTCTCGATTAGATCAGAGAGAGAGGATTGAATAGGATTCAAATCACACTTTCCGCTCTCAATACTAGAGATATCGAGCAATTCATTAACCATCAAAAGCATTTGTTCAGATGTTTCTGATATGGCTTTAAGACCTCTTTTCGTTCTTTCGGGATTTTTATAGTTTGATTTCTGTAAGAGGAAACGGCAGGCCCCGACAATACTACCGAGAGGTCCTCTGATGTCATGAGCCGTCATACCCAGAAGAGAGTTCTTCTCCAGACTCAGCCTGTTGACTTCCTTATAGGATTCTACCAGTTGGGCATGATTTAATACCCGGCAATAAAACTCATCATTAGTATAGGGCTTATATATAAAATCATTTGCTCCTATTTTAAGAAATTT
>JAEINM010000191.1 GCA_016342385.1 Spirochaetaceae bacterium
TCCTGGTCCGCCTTCAGGACCACTCATCCCGGGCATCTGCAGGTTCGCCATATTCCCCAAAGATCTTCCAAAGGCGACATAGGCGGCAGAGGCTCCTTCATTTGAGGACGAAGAGGTTGCATGAGTCGTCGACGACCAGTAGAATCCGTAATCCTCCTCACCGGCTTCGTTTTCCACAACAGTTGTATGGAATAGGGGATCTATCGCCGCACTGTCACTTGTATCGGGAGAACGGGAATAGTCCACGATACTCTGCAGTTCTTTGGCATCGGCCAGTCTCCAGTCATCATATCCCGCATATTCCAGATCTTCTGAATAGGTCAGAGCCTCTCCCCAGTTCATAGGGCCCGCATCTTCCTGCATCCACATTAATCCGGTTGCGAGGTCGCTGATTGTCCCATCTCCGTTGTCAATAAAATTGTTTTTTCCATATTCTTCATTGCCCCGCACAAAGATGACATAGAAATCTTTTTCCCTGTTTCCCATTTTCAGGCCGTAACCTTTGATTCTTCCATCGGCAAAATTGACTCCGAAGACTGTTTCATCACCGTCCATGGTTGTGGATACATATTTTGTGGAGGACATGTACTGGGAATCGATGATTCTCTCCCCGGCATCCAGGTTTCCATAAGAGAAATCAAAATAATCAGTATCGATAAAGGGATCATTGGCAGAGGTCGCTTCGGGGGCAATATCGCGGCCGGAGAACTGGATCAGAGAGTAGAGTTCCTTGATAGTGGGGATTCTCCAGTCGTCATAACCGGCCAGATTCATCGATTCCAGGTCCTCATAGGCTTCATCCCAGGTCATTTTTTCTCCCGGATTCTGTTGCCACATTAATCCCGTATGATTATCGCTGACAGTTCCGTCGTTATTATCTGTATAGGAAGCCTGCAGGCTACTGTAATCCGCATCCTGTCCGGCAAATACCGTTGTATCCGATACTGCTCCATAATTATCAAATCGTGTAGTCTGGTTTGTATCCACAATAGAGTAGGGCAGGTCTGCCGAGCTGAAAGAGCGGACCGGCCGTACAAGATTGTATATTCTGATGGCATCGCCCTGTGGTCCATGACCTTCAGAGTACTCAGTCGGATCTCCCGTTTTCGGATCGCTTCTCTGGGAACCCGCACCATGGACATCTACCCAGTTTGCCGAGTCTGTTAATCCCGTAGTACCGCCGGCAACCATATCGCATGATATCAATACAGCCATAATTAATAGTATCAATCCATTTCTTTTTATCATTTTCACACTCCTGTAAAATAGTATGCTGTAACTGTACTTTTTTATTTTATTTAAAACGTCCTTTCCGATCGGGACATAAAAAATGCTATACTTTTTATATGTTTTTAACAATTGATCTGTTTCTGGCAATGGGATTTGCCTGGATGATATCCGGCATGGTGCTTCTCTTTTTAAACAGGAAGAATAATCAGGATGCCCTTCTACCCGGAATTATTCTGATATTGATGTTCGGACTGACTCTCGCTGATAATTTTCTCAAGCCCCATATGCTCACTCCCTTTCTTATTCGTTTTGTATATATTTTCAGCCGGAACAGCTATTTTCTGATCGGCCCTTTCCTCTGGCTCTATTCACGGTCTCTTCTGGCTCCCGGTGGTACTGAGAAGAGATTTTTTACGCTCCATCTTGTTCCCTTTATCCTCTGGAGTCTATTTCTATTTATTAATCCCCAGGATCTGATGCCGATAATGAATCCGGGACCTGTCAAACCTCCCTCCGGACCTGTGTCTGCCGGGATTATCCCGACCGATTTTCTCCGCGATCTGACTTCTATAATATCCCGGGTAATTTATAGTGTCATTGTTCTGATTTCCATAATCAGACATGGGAAATCGGTTCCCGACTTTTATTCAAGACTGACAATCCGCAACACTCTGTCATGGCTCTTTTATCTCGTTCTATTATATGTCTTCCTTTTTCTGACCAATACCATTCTGCTTCTTATTCCTTTTATTCCCTCAGATATCCGAATGTCCATCTCTACCATTGTGAGGATTCTGCCATCCATTTTATTCATTTTCTTTTTTTCATTATTAGCACAGAATCAGTCCATACCGGAAGATCGTCTGATGAATAAGAAAACTGATTCACAAGACCGGGGGAAGTACACAAAATCGGGAATGACAACAGATGAATCGGGGAAGATCTATGGTGCACTCAATGAACATATTAAAAAAACAAAGCTCTATCTGAATCCCGACCTGACTCTCGATGACCTTGCTGTAGAACTGAATGAGTCACGACATCGCTTATCGGAAGTTATCAATAGAGAATCAGCGGAAAACTTTTATTCTTATATCAATTCTTTCCGCCTGCAGGAATTTCTTGATTCCATTGATGAGGATAGATTCCCCCACTATACCATTCTGGCTATTGCTCTGGAGTGCGGATTTAAATCCACTTCTGCTTTTTATAGTCTCTTTAAGAAGTCGATGGGGAGAACTCCTAAAGAATATATGCGGCAAAGGGATCTGACGGCAGTCTGAGAAAGATATATTTTTTTATTTCAGGAATGACATTTAAAGATTTTGAAAATGATAAACGAACCAGATATGCTGTAGAAAGACAATTGCTTGTTATCGGAGAAGCTGCAGATCATATTTCATAAGATTCTCAAGCCTTGATTCTGAATATTCCATGGAGTGATATGATAGGGCTCAGAAATATTATTGCTCATGACTATGGAGAAGTTATTGCTAAAAGGGTTTCGATAGTCGCTCAGGATCATATTCCTCAGCTGGTTGTCGATTGACAGAAAATTATAGAAATGTAAACTCTCTAATGAGTTTCATTTCTCTGCCCGTATCCATCCCGGATGGATACTCAAGGCGTTTCGAGTGGCGTAGTCCCGTCCTTTTTCAACGGCTTCTTTCAGGGGCAATCCCTCCAGTAGTCCCTGGGTTATACCGGCGGTCATGGCATCTCCGCAGCCTATAGGATTTACCGCTTGTATTATTTTACTATCCACATGAAAAATCTTGCCTTTATCAGCACCTATTGTGGATTCTGATCCCCGGGATATTATAAAAGCACAGTTGAATTGTGAAGAGACCTCTATTATGCCGCTTTCCAGGTCTTCATAAGCGGGAAAAGTCTGAAAGAATTCCTCTTTATTAATTTTAATAATATCGGGACGAATTGTATCTGAGATGAAAGAGTTTTTAAGATCTTCTCCCCTGTAATCTGCCAGAACAAGACATGGCTGTTCTTTAGCCTTTTTTACCATATAAGGGATTATTTTATGGGAGAACCCTTCAAATTTGCTGCCGGAAATAATGACAGCTCTATAACCTTTTTTCAGTCTCTCTTCAAAAGCACGGGAAAAAGCCTGTTCCTCACGGGAATTAACCGCCTCCGGTTCGTTGACAACCAGTTCTGTACAGTTTTGTGTCTTAAGATCCACAATCGTTGTGCAGATCCGAACCCGGCCGGACGTTTCTACTGTTGAGAACTCAAGGGAATCCCCTCTGCACAGAGATTCAAATTCCTCTCTGTTCTCTCTACCGGCTATAGTCAGGCAGAAGGCATCCATTCCTCCCTGAGTCAGAACCCTGCAGACGTTGATGCATTTTCCCGATGCATCTGTGTAGTATCTCTCACTTCTGTTAACTTCACCTTCACGGAACTCATTAAATATAAGAGTTCTCTGTATAGCCGGACTCAAACCCACGGCAAGGCAATCAGAAGTTTTTTCCATTTACATCGAGTCTCCCTTCTCAAGTATTAATATTCTTGATTCAATA
This sequence comes from Spirochaetaceae bacterium, assembly GCA_016342385.1. Taxonomy (GTDB): domain Bacteria; phylum Spirochaetota; class Spirochaetia; order DSM-2461; family DSM-2461; genus Spirochaeta_F. The sequence continues at coordinate 3,771 of JAEINM010000191.1, forward strand.
ATAAACTATTTTCTTCTCCGTGGAAACATTTTTCAGAGATGATAAGAATAAGGGAAATAGAAGAGGAGGGATTGGAAAATCCCTCCTCAAAAAGGTAATACATCAGGAGATGAAAAACAACAACTCATAATCTGATGCTTTTTCATTTTTAATTTTATTTGATAGAACCGGCCACCATTCCTTTAATAATGTACCTCTGGAGAAATAGAAACAGGATAATTACGGGGATCATAGCCAATAGAACAGCTGTGAGTATAAGGTCCCATTGTTTTACATAAGCTCCGGCAAAGTTGGCAACCGCCAGGGGTACAGTCTGAATCGCATTCCCTTTTCCCAGAATAAGGAGAGGCAGTAGATAGTCATTCCAGATCCATATACCATTCAGGACCAGTACTGTGGCTGTTATGGGCTTGAGGAGGGGAAAGATAATCCGATAGAAAATCTCCCATTTTTTACATCCATCTATAGTGGCGGCTTCTTCCAGTTCCAGTGGAATCCCTTTTATAAAGCCATGATACATAAAAAGACTCAGAGACATGCCGAATCCCACATAGGAAAGGATCATTCCGGCATATGTCCGCAATAGAGGAATTCCTATGAACTTATGGACTATTCTGAACCACGAGACGAGAGGCAGCATCACAATCTGAAAAGGAATAACCATGGCGGCCACAAACATGAAGAAAATTATCTGTGAAAGCTTTGATTTTGTCCTTACAAGAATCCATGCAGCCTGCCCGGCGACCAGAGTTATAAATAAAAGAGACAAAATGGTTATCGTCGATGAGGCGAAGAAGGATGATCCATAGCGAAGATTAGGGTCTGTCCATATGGTCGCAATATTCCTGAATATCTGGAGCCAGTCCTCCGGTAGAGAGAGGGGGTTGGCCGTTATGGCAAATGAATCTTTACCGGCATTAATGACGACGATAAATATGGGCATAAGAAAAAGGACAAAAAGGAAGGCTGTGATCACTTCGAGAAGAAGTGGTTTTTTACGAATCTTAGGGTTTATCATAGTTCAACCTCTTTCTTTTTATTTCTTCGTACCTGTAATAGAGAAATGAGCACCAGTACAATAAAGAAAATAACAGATCTGGCTTGACTTTCTGCAAGACTGTTGGCCGTGAAAGCCGTATTGTAAATGTCCAGAGCCAGAAGTTCAGTCCCCCGGATAAATGATCCGGCAAACTGGGTCGAAGGCCCACCGCCTGTGAGAGACACATTCACATCAAACTGTTTAAATGATTGAACCAGTGTCAGAAACATGGTGATGGTAAAGGCCTGAGCCGTCATGGGAACAATGATGTGGATCAGATTTTTAAAAGAAGAGGCTCCATCTATTTTCGCCGCTTCGAATAATTCTTCGGGAACACTAATGATAGCCGCCACATAGATCATCATAATATATCCCGCATACTGCCATGATCCGGCAATGACAATAGCCATTACAGCGGAATCTCTCGTGGCCAGCATCAGATTGCCCGATTCGGCAATGGCAGGGAAAATTGCAGAGATGACAGGTAGATTGGGTATCACCATATTGAAGATGAATTGCCATATATATCCCAGGATCAATCCCCCGATAAGGTTGGGAAGAAAGAATCCTGCTCTGAAAATGTTGTCAAATTTAATTTTTGAGGTAACCAGCAGGGCCAGACCGAAGGCCACTATGTTGATCACGATCATATTCACAAATGTATACACTATGGTTAGAAGGAATGAATATATAAATGAAATATCCTTAAAACTATCTATAAAATTGAGTAGGCCGACAAATTGAAGCCCTTCAGGCTGAGGCCTGGAAGTCCAGTCTGTCATGGAATAAAATATCCCCATAATAAATGGAATGAGAATGACCATGAGAAAGGCTATTACTGCAGGAGCAAGGAATAACCAGAAGACCAGGTCATGTTGTTTTTTTTTCATATTGTATTACCCTATTTGAAAATAGACGCTGTAGCAAAAAATCAGGATTTTTGCTACAGCCCCTTTTATTCGAACGAAATTACTTTAAGCTCTCAAAAGCTGTATTAAGAGCATCAATAAACTGTGCTTTGTTAATCTGCTTTCCTGCAAACTGATTATAGATTGGACCTAAGGTATTATTTCTGAAATCTTCACTGAAGTAATACTGATCCCATGAATATACCTTACCATCGGCAACCCATTTTTGAACAGACTGTGAGAGTGGAGAAGAGGGAGAAAGTGTAACAGGTGAGAATGCGGGAATCATTCCGGCTTCATTTACCATGTAGTTGTGTCCTTCATCGGTATACACGAGGTCATTAAGGAACTTTTTAGCATAATCCACTACTTTAGAATCTTTGTTGATCGCATAGTAGGAAGGAGCAGAGACAAAAATTCCGTCTGTTGCTTCAGTCATGGAACCATGTGGTGCAAAGGCTCTTTCAAATGAAGCTCCTGAAGCTTCAATGTTTCCATCAGCCCAGTTCCCCTGGTGAAGGAAGGCGGATTTACCCATGGCAAAACTACCTACCTGAGCATCATAATCTCCTGTTACCAGTATAGACTGATCGGCATATGTAAAAAGTAATTCAACCCACGATGCATACTGCTCGAGTCTGTCCATATCCACTTTTCCAGCGAGTAAATCATTAGTAACTGAAAGATCTCCATAAGCAAGACCATTAGAAAGAAGACTGTTGAAGTTATGGTGTGCCGTTACCCAGCTCATTGAAATAGCAGCTGCCATTGACATAACAGAATCCAGTCCCAGTTCAGCTTTCATAGAATCGAGTTTTTCAAAAGCTGCAGTGTAGGCTTCCAGGTTAACAAGTCCTGCAGGATCAATTCCCGCAGCTTCTAGAATTTCAGCATTGTATGCCATTCCCCAGCCTTCAACAGCAACGGGAAAACCGTATACTTTTCCATCGTAGACAAACTCTACAGCCGTATCATCAACCCATTTCTGATCCGAAACATCGAGAATAACCTCAGCCCATTGCTTGTAATCATCAACACCGGGAAATATAAAGATATCTGGTAGGTCTCCAGCGGCATAACCGATTGTAAGCATCTGACCTACTGTAACATCAACACTTCCACCTACAGTTTTAATTGCCACATCAACTCCATTAGCATCACCCCATGCTTTTGCATAGGCTTTCAACTGAGGATCTATTTCAGGTTTATTCTGCAGTAGTTCAAGTGTTGGACGAACACCACTTCCAGCTTCCTGCTGACCGTTGGCGAATACATTTCCCATAATGGCAGAAATCATAATCAATACCAATAATACTTTTTTCAACTTTAATCTCCTTTTTGCGATTCATAGAATCTCTAAAAATATATAATTAACCTCATCGGGTTAAAAATCCCATATTCAACTTTAGTGCAATCGCTTGCACTGTTTCAGAAAAAAAATCAATTGTTTCCCGAAGTGTTACTTCCCTATAATTATGTGGGATATTTTATTCCAACTTCAGTAAACGTTTACGTAAGCCGGTAAAAAAACTAAACACTGCTTCTTTCTGTAATGAAATGATCCAGAATATGACTTTCAAAAGGAATGTCATCTTTCAGTATCATTTCTGCCGCCAGTCGTCCCATCTCCTCAATCGGCTGATGCACAGTTGTCAGCGGTGGAATTGACATCAGAGCATCTTCTGTATCATCAAATCCTATAACAGCCAGATCTTCTGGAATCCGGATCTTATTCCGGAAAGCAAAATTCAGGACTCCCAGAGCCACCAGATCGCTGACTGTAAAAACAGCTGTTGATTCCGGTCTTTTTTCCTTCAGTACCTTCATTCCTTCAATGCCCGACTGAAAGGAAAAATCTCCATAATAGATGCTGCTTTT
>JAEINM010000192.1 GCA_016342385.1 Spirochaetaceae bacterium
GATTAATGTGACATTATCATTTTCCTTCCTGAAACAGACGCTGGTCTTCCCATTTGACTTCAGGGCAGTCCCCATGGGACCATCTTTTCCTGTTGTAAAAAAGCAGGAGGTGATCCCATTGGGCCTGATGTTGGAACGGGTTGCAGTCTCGGGATATCCCTGCCCATTAATGACTGAAAAGTATCCCTCGCTGCTTGTGTTCACAATTGCATTTGCTTTAGATATCATGTCCTTTTTCATAAAAATTCTCCTTTGTGATTGTAGGTATATCACAAGGAACAGGACAACTGTATGTCATGTTTATTCATTATAATTTAAATATTTTCCCACAATTTTTTTCAACCGCTCACAGATCTCCTCAGCCAGATCCTGGGGAGATATTACCAGGGCTTTATCACCGAATCCCAGTATCCAGCTCATTATAAACTCCCGGTCTGTATATCCCCTAATAAAATGAAGAGTTCCATCTACTCTTTCATGAAAACTGTCGGGGCCATAGCTCTCGATGACACGATATTTAACACTATTATCAAATAAGACCTCAACCATCTTTTCATCCCGGAAGTATCTGTCATGATCCTGCTCTTCTTCGGGAATTACTCTCATCTCGTAGGAAAGTGATGTGTGCTCCAGTCTCCACAGGCGATTGAGTTTAAACATTCTAAAATTTTCTCTATTTCGGCAATAACCGAAAAGATACCAGTCCGACCATCTATAATGAACCCGACAGGGCTCTACGACTCTGATTTCCTCACCAGTTTTACTGTAATAAGTAAAACTGATACAAAAATGTTTCCCTATTGCCTCTTTGAGCATTGAGATTTTCCCCATAAGACTCTTCTTGTAATGAGAGGCAAGATCTATGTTTACACTATCTTCAGTGTCCCGGGAGATACGATTGATCAGATCGCCTATTTGAGAATCATCGCTAACACTCTCCAATCCTTTCAATCCTGTGATAATTTGAGAAAGGTCATCCCTTTTCAGCAGTTTATTATCAAAAGTAAATCCCTCCATCAGGGAAATACCCCCACCGTATCCCTGCCTGGTGACAATGGGAAATCCCGCCTTGTCCAGATCATCAATATCCCTGAGAATTGTTCTTCGAGAGACTCCGAAGTATTCCGCTATTTGTGGTGCCGTCACTATTTTTCTATTTAGCAGCTGCGTAAGGATACCCAGTAATCTATCAATCTTCATAGGTTAATAGTTGATCACATGAAAAAGATTATGTCAAAGATGTTATTGAATAATTCCCTTCTAATCATTCTATAATCAGATTATTATGATTAATAAAGAATCATCAGTCGATCTAAGGGATGGAAGGAAAAATATGGAATTTACTATTCTACTTGCAGTCACAGCTATATCATTAATAATATCTTTAATCTCAGACAGAAAAAAAACAGAAAAAGCCCTGCTGATGGCAATGAAACGATTCAGGAAGCTGCTGCTTCCGCTTTTACTGATGGTCCTGTCTATGACTATAATCCTGGCCTTTATTTCACCGGAATTAATTTCAAATAATCTGACTGAACAAAAAACAGGGATTGCTGCCCTAACAGCTGCGCTTTTCGGATCGATTATGCTGATACCCGGATTTATCGCGTTCCCCCTGGGAGGGATCCTGAGAAATAGCGGTGTCCCCTATATCGTCATAGGGGCCTTCACATCTACGCTGATGATGGTTGGTATTGTGACAATCCCGGTTGAACGGCAGTATCTCGGTCTAAAGGTGGCCATAGTCAGAAATATTATTTACCTGGGAATTGCTCTACTGACTGCCCTGGTTACAGGTATTGCCTATGGAGAGATTTTCGTATGAATAAAAAGAACATCATCATGACTATTCTTTTATCTATTATGATTTTACTGATCATTGTCCTCTATGTCTTCTCTCCAGAAACAGGAGAAAAAATTGGCAATGCTTTTTCAACAAATATTCTAACTATGTTGAAAATTCTTCCCCTCGTTTTTATCCTTATAGCACTCTTTGAGGTCTGGGTAAAAAAAGAGAAAGTGGAAAAACATCTGGGCGAAAAAGGAGGACTCAGAAGTTTTCTCTGGGTAGTTATACTGGGAGGGACAACAATAGGACCGATGATCGTCGCTCTTCCTGTTGCGGCCTCTCTTTATAGAAAAGGAGCCAGACTGTCTGTTATTTTCACCTATCTGGGAGCTGCTGCGGTCTGCAGGATTCCCATGACGATTTTTGAAACTTCCTATCTGGGGGTAAAATTCACAATCATCCGATATTCTGTTGCACTACCACTGATTATTGTTTCATCAGTCATAATGGGCCGGATCCTGAACAGATCAGGATATAAAATACAGGAGGAATAATACTTCTCCCTCATAAGGAAAAGTCTCAACTTTTTTTAAATATATATAAAAGGAAATGGATCTGATGAAGAAGAACAAATAGTTCTGGTATAAACCATGGAAAAGAATGGTTAGAAATTCAGATTTGTGACAGAAAAGGACTGAATCCCGGATATTTAGCGAATTTTATGGCCATTCTGCCCGATATATAGGAATTTTTCCTATATATAGATTCCATATTCCACTGTATTTTATTTAGTATGAGAGAGAAAAAAGAGAAAATCATGAAAAGTCTCATCCAGTGCCCGGGGTGCGGGGAGTATCATGAATTTGATAAAAAAGTATCTGCAGAAAAACTGGTATGTCTCCACTGCGATCAATTTTTCAGCCCTCTTGATTTCCAGCCATTTGCCATAGCTTATAGAAAGAAGGGATCGTAATTCAACTCATCTTTACAATTAAAACTCTCAGCAAAGCATCACTATGATTACTGATGGATTTTGGAACATCAGCATCACAGCGGGAAACCATTCCAGGGACAACCTGTGCTGATTCTCCAGCTATTGACAGCAGTCCTGTTCCTTCCAGAATATAAAAGAAAACCGATTCCGGAGTTCCATGTTCAGGGATCTCCCCACCGGGCTTTAGCCGAATCTCCACAGCAACTGTTGAATCGGAAACAAATCGTCGCCTGGCTTCTATCAGAGGACTTTCCATGGCGATCTCGCAATCTTTGAATAGGTTTACATTCATTAAATATCTCCTTTTATTATCTATTCCGTAAAGACAAGGCATGCCATATGATGTAGAGACAAGGCGTGCCATATGATGTAGAGACAAGGCGTGGTTTAACATGTAGAGACAAGGCATGCCTTGTCTCTACATGTTAAACCATAAACATATTGATATCATCTTCAACAGTACCGATGCCGGCGATACCGAAAGTTTCTACGAGAACTTTCGCAACATTGGGTGACAAGAAGGCGGGAAGTGTCGGACCGAGGTGTATGTTCTTAACACCCAGTGATAAGAGAGCCAGTAATACGATTACCGCTTTCTGCTCATACCATGCTATATTGTAGGCAATTGGAAGTTCATTGATGTCATTAAGTTCAAAGATCTCTTTGAGTTTCAGAGCAATAACAGCTAATGAGTATGAGTCATTACACTGACCAGCATCAAGAATTCTCGGAATCCCGCCAATATCACCCAAAGCCAATTTGTTGTAACGGAATTTTGCACAACCTGCAGTAAGGATCACAGTATCGTCGGGCAATTCTTTTGCAAATTCGGTGTAGTATTCTCTACCTTTCATGCGACCATCACATCCGGCCATAACAAAGAATTTCCTGATTGCGCCGGATTTAACAGCATCGACCACTTTATCTGCAAGAGCAAAAACCTGAGCATGTGCGAATCCACCGATAATTTTACCTTTTTCAATTTCAGTTGGTGAAGGGAGAGTTCTAGCCATTGCAATAACAGCTGAAAAGTCTTTATGACCCTTCTCATCAGCATCGATATGTGTTGAACCGGGGAATCCCGCTGATCCTGAAGTAAAGATTCTGGCAACTGTTGATGCATCCTTAGGCGGTACAATACAGTTTGTTGTAAAAAGAATAGGACCATTGAATGTTTCAAATTCTTCTTTCTGTTTCCACCAGGCATTACCATAGTTACCGACAAGATTATCGTACTCTTTAAACTTGGGATAATAATTTGCAGGAAGCATTTCACTGTGAGTATACACATCTACTCCAGTACCTTTAGTCTGCTCCAACAACATCTCCAGATCGTTGAGATCATGACCGGAAATAAGGATCGCCGGATTTTTTTCAACACCGATATTGACAGTTGACAGTTCGGGATTACCATAAGCACCCGTATTGGCAGCGTCGAGAAGAGCCATAGCTTTAACACCATATTCACCGGTTTTTAAAGTCAAAGCAACGAGATCATCAGCAGTAAGAGAGTTATCCAATGTTGCCGCAAGGGCTTCATAAGTAAATGCATATAGATCAACATCTTCTTTACCAAGGTTCAGAGCATGGTGAGTGTAAGCGGCATATCCTTTAAGACCATAAATAATCAATTCTCGCAATGATCTAACATCTTCATTCTCTGTTGCAAGAATACCTACTTCAATAGATTTAGCATCCATTGATGCATCATCACTTATTTCAAAAGTTGCACAGTCATGTAAATCTACAGACACTGTTTTGGACAATTTATTGATTATTGCCATGTTTTTCCTAATCTGCGCTCTAATGGCAACCGGATCAAAGTTGGCATTTGTAATTGTTTTAAACAGAGAATCAAGAACTGTTTCGTTGATATCTCCCAGTCCTGCAACATCCAGTTTACCTTTAACCACGACTTCAGCAATTCCTTTGGCTGAATAGATCAGTAAATCCTGTAAGTTCGATACGATTTCATCTTTCCCGCAAACACCTGCGATAGTACAACCCGTTCCTTTGGCTGCTTCCTGGCACTGATAACAAAACATACTCATTTAATATTTCTCCTATTGTCTACTTTTCCGGCACAATTCTTTATTTCTTAATTTCATGGCAAGAATATTGTCTTTCGAGATATAATTCCGTAACATGTGTTACAAGATAGATTATTTTTTAAAAAACTTATCTACAAGGGGATTAAGTGAAAAATACAGACGCGGAGATCATTGCCTCGTGCCCTCTTTTTAAGGGGATTACAGTTGAAGAGGTTGTGGAATTATTTGATAGAGTACCCTATACAACAAAATCATATCATAAAGAATCTCTGCTTATGATCAGAGGAGACGAATACGATTCTCTAAAAATCCTGCTGAAGGGTGAAGTCTCTGCAGAGATCCAGGACTACAGTGGGAAAACCATTAAAATCGAAAATCTGAAAGCTCCCGAGGCTATGGCGACGGGTATCCTTTTTGCCGATGATAATACGCTTCCCGTGACTCTGGTTGCACAGTCGGAAATACACCTGATTTCTATTCCGAAAAGCTCCATTATCGAAATCGCCCAGAAGAATAAACATTTTCTTCTCAATTATCTCAGCGATTCAGGAAATAAAGTGGTTTTCCTGGCTGAAAAGATCCGACTGTTCAAGTTCAAGTCCTTAAGGCAGAAATTTACAGGATATATATTGAGTCTTTCGGGAAAACAGCATTCCGATAATGTGACGCTTCCCTATACAAGAGAAAAACTGGCCGAACTTTTCGGTGTTGCCCGCCCTTCCCTGTCGAGAGTCTGCTCAGAAATGTCTGATAAGGGCCTTGTGGAACTGGATGGAAAAACTGTAACGATTCTGGATAAAGAATCACTGGAAGAATCTCTGGATTATTAAGATTAAATTTGTCAACTTATAATATAATGAGCCCGAAAATTCAGAGTTTTTTTCATTTAGAGTTCTTGTTTTTTTAAACAGATTTTTTTATATTAATTATATATATTTCATTTATTAATAGGTGTAATTATGACTTATAATGATTTAAGGATTGTTATTAAGGCCAGGTTGTATATTGAAAATTTCAATATGGAACATCTAAAGATGTATGAAATACATATAAAAATGTTGTACATATATCTGGAAAATAGTTTTATATTAGATGAATTACATCCACATGATATCGATCCTCATATAGAATTACTGGTTAGGTATATTACGGATTATGAAAGAAGTAATACGCCATCTAACCAGAAATCATTATTATGGACAGCCTGATAATTCTTAGTACAGTTTTTACCGTCTTGAGTTGACAGAACAGGACTTAGAACTGGCAGTTTTTATATAAAAATTTTATAATTCCTCTTTTGAATATCCCAGAGCTATCATTTTAATCAACTGAGTAAACTCCTGCTTAAAGTCAAAGGAAAAAAGCTCCATATGTTCTTTTTCAATAATATCCTGGGCTATATCTTCAGGATTAGCCAGGGTCTGAAAACCAATTAGAATACCATAAGACCACATTAGCAATTGTTTTCCCGAACCGGAGGGAATAAACCGGTAATGTTGTTCCAGTAAAAGTCCTATTGAAAAAATCTGCTGGAGCAATGCTTTTTTAAACTTATTCAAACTTTCATAGGTGACATTTTTCTCTATAATACCGGAAAGTAGAACCACTATTCGCAATAGCTGAGGCTGACTTTCCAGGGCTTCATAAATGGCAACAGAGAGATTCTCCGGTGTTCGGTCTACGGATATACCTGACCCACAGAGAATCACTGTCAGCTTTTCAAAAAAACGGGTGAAATATTTTCCTGTTAATGATAGAAAAAGCTCTTCTTTTGTGGAAAAATAATTAAAGACTGTCCCCTTGGCAACACCGGCTTCCCGGGCAATTATTGCCATTGTAATCTGATGATAATCGTTTTTATCAAATAGAACCGATGCCGCTTCGAGAATGGCTTCAGACCGGGCCAGTTTATCACTTTCAGTTCTGGCTCTTTTCTGCTTATTCTTATCCATGAAAAAGTTTATGCGTCCTTATTTCTATTAGACTCAGCCCACTGAGCTGCCATATTTATAACTAAAGTACGCGGTAGAATGCCCGCCATGAATCCCATCATTTTATTTGAAAAACCATCTGTAACAGCTCTTCTGCGCCCCAGATTTTTTAAAGATGTCTTAACAACCTGTTCTGCGCTTCTTGAACCCTTTATAGCCTTATAATCGGCCACCTTCTGGAATTCCGTTGTTGTGGCTCCCGGTTTTACAGAGAGAACATCAACACCGGTTTTTCTGGTTTCATGATGCAGACCTTCACCAAGAAACAGATCGAAGACCTTTGTCGCCGCATATGTGACTCCATGGGGACTGGGCTGATTTGCCGCAATAGAACTCAACATAATAAGTGCCCCTTTGTTTCTTTCAAGCATTCCCTTCATATAATGACGGGTCAGAATGACAGGAGCCAGACAGTTCAGTTTGACCATAGTCTCCTCTTTCTGCCCATCAATTTCATGAAAATACCCGCTGGTACCAAACCCGGCGTTGTTGACCAGAATATCAATTTCCTGGTTTCCCGTTTTTTCCGATAATTCACTCATAAAACCATCTTTACTTAAATCGAGAGCTACTGTTTTTACCTCTATGCCATTCTTCTGTTTCAGATCCGATGCAATTTTTTTAAGTTCATCTTCTCTTCTGGCTACCAGAACCAGATTCAATCCCTCTGAAGCCATAGCTTCAGCGTAGGCTTTACCAATTCCTGCACTGGCCCCTGTTATAAGTGCCCAGTTTCCATAT
>JAEINM010000193.1 GCA_016342385.1 Spirochaetaceae bacterium
ATAACAAATCTCACGCAGACAAGTGCACAGAATGCGGTGAATGTATCCCTAAATGTCCACAGAAAATACATATCCCCGATGAACTGAAAAAAGTGGAATCAAAACTGGGAAATCAGTAAATATGCGAGCTCTTATACAGCGGGTTTCACACGCTTCGGTAACAATTGGAGATGAAATAAAAGGTTCCATAAAAAGGGGCCTTCTTCTCTTTGTCGGAATTGGTCACGATGATGAAGAAAAGGACATGATCTGGTTAGTTTCTAAAATCCTTTCTATGAGAATTTTTGAAGATGATCAGGGGAAAATGAATCTTTCTGTAAAGGACATTGAGGGAGACATACTACTAATCAGTCAGTTCACACTCTATGGCTCGACAAAAAAGGGGAACAGACCCTCTTTCAATGGTTCAGCAAAACCGGAAAAGGCGGTTCCTCTCTACAACAGGTTTCACATTCTTCTTGAAGAAGAACTGAAAAAAACTGTTCCTTCAGGAGAATTCGGAGCACAGATGGAAATAAACCTGTGCAATGATGGACCGGTTACGATTATAATTGATAGTAGAGAACGATACTGATAAGGACTATATAATGAATAAAAGAGCGGTTTTTCTGTTCTTTCTGCTGATCCTCCTCTTTTCCTGTAAAGAGAGCAGTCATTTTCAGTTTGAGAGGACCGATTTCAGCGATACTTCTCTCTTTACCCGTTTTATTCTGCCTTTGCACAGCAGAGAATTATTAAAGAATCTTCCATACAACAATCTCTACAGGTTATACATCGATATAGATAGACAGTCCAAAACAGTAAACGCAGAAGCCCAGATAATGTACTACAACAGCAGCGGGATCGATCTTCAGGCCATACAGTTCAGAATGCTCATGAACAGCAAAGATCATACACCTATGATTATTCACTCTGTTCAGATCGATGAAATCCCGGTTGGTTTTTCCCTGTCTGAAGACAATACAACCCTTGTCATTGCTTTGGGAAAAGAATTGTTACCCGGGAAAATAGTCAATCTTACAATTCATTATTCTTTAGATTTTACAACCAGACCCTCTTATTATTTTGATTTTGCCAGAATTGATGAGAATGGTTTTTCTATTCCCCATTTTTTTCCCATAGCCGCCCGGGTTGTGAAAGGAGAATGGGAAAATGATTTTTTGGCCGATGGAGGTGATCTACTTTCCGCTGACAGCTCCTGGTTCATGGTTGAAATTGTAACTGATGATAAAGTTGTCATAGTAACTTCCGGGAAAGAAGTCAGTAGCGAAATTCGCAGAGGCAGGCAGAAAAAAGCCTACGTCGCCGGACCGGTGCGGGATTTTTTTATATGCGGAGCAACCTCCTATATACCCCAGGTGACTCTTTCCGGGGAGACCAAGATCATAAGTTACAGCCTCAACAAAGACATCGCCAGTTCCCGAAAAGCCGCTAGTATAACGGCATCGGCCCTGTCTCTGTTCAGCAGTAAATTCGGAATGTATCCCTATGAAGACCTGAAAATAACGGCCCTGCCTATGAGTGCCCTGGGAATAGAGTTTCCATCTGTTTTTTCGATTAAAGAGGATCTGTATAAAGATCCCGATGGATATCTATTTGAACCGACGATTGTCCATGAAACAGCTCATCAGTGGTTTTACTCCCTATTGGGAAATAATCAGTTAAGAGACCCCTGGATTGATGAAGGGCTGGCTCAATATTCTGTATGGCTGTATTATCGAGAACGCTATGGGGCGTCGACGGCCTTACGTCTTTTTAACTCTTTTACCGATCGCTGGGACAGGATCGAAAGACAAAAACTCCCTATCAATAAAAATGTGGGGTTTTACCAGGGCAAGGAATATGGAGCCATTATCTACGGTAGAGCTCCTATTTTCCTGTTGGATGTTAAAAATATTATGGGAGAAGAACTGTTTCACAGGTTTATCCGCCACCTGATTACTCAATATTCACATAAACAGATAGATACAGAGATCTTCCGGACAGAACTGATACATTTTGCCGGAGCCTCTATTGATCCTTTATTCGGAGAATATTTTGATTGAAGCGCTATTCTATAGTAAAGAAAAAGAAAACACCCTCCGCTGTCGCCTCTGTCCCCATAATTGCCTGATCCCTCGGGATAAAACAGGATATTGCGGTGTGAGAAGAAATAATGAGGGGACCCTGTATTCGCTGACATTTGGACGTATTATCTCAGCCGCCTGTGATCCCGTTGAAAAGAAGCCTCTCTATCACTTCTATCCCGGAACATCAGCCTATTCCCTGGGGGGATTCGGCTGTAATCTGGCTTGCCGCCACTGCCAGAATCACGACATTTCCCAGGTCAGGGATGAGACCTCTTTCTCCCGGCTCCATTCAATGACTCCCGAAGAAATTGTGGACAACGCCCAATTCCATCACTGTAAAATGATCGCCTGGACCTATAATGAACCGACTATTTGGTACGAGTACATTCTGGAAACAAGCAAGCTGGCCATTAAAGCAGGAATAAAAACGGTACTGATAACCAATGGAGTCATAAACAGTGAACCTCTGAAAGAGCTTCTTCCCTATATAGATGCCTATAGAGTGGATATTAAAGGATTTTCAAAGGATTTCTATAAATCCCTAAGCGGGTTCCCTTTCCTGGAAACAGTCAAGAAAAGCGCAGAAACGGCTTTTAACAGGGGATGCCATGTTGAACTGGTTTCCAATATTATTCCCGGCTGGAACGATGATCCCCCACAAATAAACCGATTGATAGACTGGATTTTAGATAAACTCGATGAGTCTGTTCCCTGGCATGTTACGGCCTATCATCCGGCCTATAAACTGAGAGAGACTTCAACTCCGGCAGAGACTCTGGAAAAGATAAGCGCGTTGGGGAAAAGTCTGGGATTAAAGCATATATATCTCGGCAATGTCTATTCATCCACAGGTAACAACACTATCTGCCCCGGTTGCGGAAAAACAGTAATACGACGCTTCGCCATGTCTATGGAGGAGAATATATTGAAAGAAGGCTGCTGTCCCGATTGCTCTTATAAACTGAAGATGTATCAGGGTTGATATCCTGTAGAGACAAGGCATTGAAATATATTATGGAAGTATCAGGGGAGCTTGTCTTCCAGGAAATCTGATTGAAAACCCTCTTTAAGAATATCCATAAAGATCTCATCATAGTATTTTCCATTAGTAAGATAAGACTTCCGACGGCGGCCGATCTCTCTGAATCCGCATTTTGTATAGAGGGCAAGAGCATTCTCATTAAAGGAAAACACTTTCAGCATAATATTATTCAGATTAAGAAATTTGAATCCGTAGGATAGAAGCAGCATGACCGCTTCCTTCCCGTAGCCTTTGTTGTGATTTGACCTGTCTCCTATAAAGATTCCCATTTCAGCTTTTCTATTTAAATGATCTATGTCAAAAAGGCTGCAATTGCCCACAAGAGTATCATCACCGGAACTGACAATGGCATAATTATGCCCCTGGGAAGCAAGTTTTTCGAGTAAATCTTTTTCATTGGGAAGAGCGAAATTTGCCGTACTGCTCCCCAGTCCAAGGCTGATTCCCAGATCATTAATCCAGGCGGTGTAAATTTCGAAGTCTTCAGGATTCATCGGGGACAAATACACAGATGCTCCCGGAATTTTTCTAAAGTATTTTCTCTGTTTCATTATTTCACCTTTTTCAATTAATTATTTTTTTCACTTTCTTTGTTTTTTAAACATTTCGTAGTAATATACAGGTATGGACATAAAAGAATATAAGAAAATTTATGATGATGTCTGGGCTTTTGCCACAACCTTCAAGCTCGATATAAAACAGGAGTGCCTGGACAAAGGTATCCCGGAACCTATCATTGAAAAATTCATGAAAGCCGACAGTCAGATCGACTATCTGACAGAAATCTCCGAGAAATTCAGACGTTAGCTCTTACTTTCTCCCAATACCCCACATCAATCCATCTTTCCATTTTATAACCCACCTGATTAAAATGTCCGCATTTTTTAAATCCGAATTTCTCATGAAGCCTTGAGCTGGGTTCATTGGGAAGCGCTATGACGCCATAAAGGCAGTGCATACCCCTTTTTTCCATTTCCTCTATCAGGTAAGCATAGAGTGTTGAACCGAATCCTCTGCCATGGCTGTTTCTGTCTACATAGACGGTAAGTTCTGTAGAAAACCGGTAGGCCGACTTGACTCTCCATGGAGAGGCATAGGCATAAGCGAGAACCTGCCCCTCTTCCTCTAGAACATACCAGGGATGTGTTTCTGTTATATTTCGAATTCTCCTCTCCATTTCCGACATATCGACAGAGGCCTCTTCAAAGGTGACAACTGTATTATTTACGTAATAATTGTAGATGCCGCAAATTGATGGGGCATCCTTTTTTTCAACTGGTCTGATCATTAATCACATGCTCCCGATCTAGTATTAATCCTATTTCTCTCTATGTAATTCTCACGACAGAGAGGAACTTTCTGTAATTAAAATAAAACAGCTCACATCTTTCTTTTCCCATAGTGAGCTGTTTTATAATAGGATTTAATTAGAAAATAATTATTCATAAAAATAGTATAAAAGTACGTTTTAAAAAAAACAATGTACTATTCCACAAGTAACATTCTCTAATTGATATAGAAAATCAGATTTTCTGTTTCATTTAATCCCGTTGTATAGGCCATGGACATGAAATTTTCCAGATTGAGCTTCTCATATACGTCTTTGACCTGATCCTTAGTCTGATACATTCGGAGTGATTTTTTTCTATCCATCAGATACTGCTGCAGAAAAACCAGAGAACCCGATGCCTCACTGTTTAAATGTCTTATGTTCGATAAATCCAAAATAAACAGTTTATGTTCATCAATTTCATCGTAAATATTTTCCAGAGTCTCATAGAGCTTACGGGAGTTGAGGTCATCAGAATCAAAAACAACGACTAGCAATTCATTCAGTTTCAAACTTTTCATCTCGTCCTCCTTAAGGATTTTCTCTTCAATAATACATATGCAAATACAATGCCATCTTTCTAAAAGGGTTGTGATGGCTCCAGACAAGTCCAAATGGTCAAAATGACCATTTTTCTATACACTTTGATACTTAAATAGTAATGGTTATTATTTATAGATGCAAATTAACCCATTTTTTTATTTTAATCAGCTTTATGTGAGTCATAATGACTGATATGACATGCTGATATTCCTTAAAAGAACCCTCTCCCTACCTCCCCAAAAGGTAAGAAGAAAGAAAAAGAGAATTGAATGGATTTTTATTTCACATCGCTATAGATTATCAAGAAGTTCCTGTAGCGGTTCTTTAACAGTAGAAAATTCTATACCATTGGCAATACAGAAATCTCGGACACTCATAGTCCTGGCACCGGCCGGCATAGAGAGAATCTTTTCAACATCTTCTTTGGAAAGACCCCAGTCGTAGAGTTCAGAAAACATGGTTTTCCCTTTTATTTCCATCAGAACAGTATCATCGTGATCTTCTGTAGCTGTTTCATTGATCTCTGCTGTTTCCAGAGAAACGGCGTTCTCTGCTGCCAAAGACAACTCTTCGTCAGTCATAGAACCCTCTTTCCTGAGTATGGAAATAGCCGGTTTCAGGAGAGCTGTCCCCTCTTCCGCCACATAGGGCAGACCTTTGTAAAGAGCAACAAAATAGCGCATACTGTCTGTCCCGATCTCTTTACCGTCAACAATTCCAAAGATCTCTTCGAAAAGTTTGATCTGAATACTCCCGGGATTTTCCTCATGACTGAGACCGAAGGCGGCGGTGAGTGTCTCAACGGGAATATCAAAGGCATTGTGTACATCATCCATAGAATAGGACCCTCTAATATCAGCGGGATTGTTTTCACCGGCAAACTCACCATCTGTGTATTTAAGGGGATCTTTTGATCCTTCTGTCGCCCAGTAATCTGCTGCCATAGAAATAAGGATTCCTCCCAGCATAAGTATAAAAAAGCTGATCCCTGCGGTTTTTGCCTTTATTCTCATCTATTTTTCCTCCAGTTTTTTAGTGTTGAATTCCATTGTGGACGACACGGGACAGGCCCCGTCCTCAGATGTACATTCAAAGCAGCTTATACACTGATGGTCTATAATTTTCTTTTTCTTAGAGACCGGAATATTCATAGGGCAGTTTTTATCACAGGCGCTGCAGCTGATACAGGTGGAAACATTCCGCCTGAGGGGAATAATCCTGATAAAATTAAAGAGCCCCAGAACCGCACCATAGGGACAGACATATTTACAGAAAGGCCGTTCTATAAAAAGGGAAAGACCAAGAACTGCGAACAGTGCAATAAAAGCCGTTACCGCGACTTCTCCTGTCCAGAACTGAAATAGGGCATAATAGGGATCATAATCGGCAAAGATTATTTTCCCCGACCAGGCTGTCATAATAAGAACCCAGATCAATACGCCATAGCGGAGGAAACGGAGATATTTATCAAACTTATAGGGAATAAAAGTATTATATCTTTTTTTAAAGAGTTTTCGGCCGATTCGAGATATCCACTCCTGAAATGTTCCGAAAGGACAAATCCAGCCGCAAAATAATGGCCCGAATATAAGAGCTGATAGAAAAACTATAATCATCAGCACGACACTGGATTCATGTATCATTTTTACCAGAGAGCCGGTCGTCAGTAAATTGTAAATGGAAACAACCCCTCCAAAGGGGCATATTGCGTGTAGAGAAGCCTCGCCAATAAGGGGGATAGGTTTTCCCACTTCTGCCAGACTGTGGTTGACAGCAATAAATGCCGCCACAGTAAAGAAAATTATCTGTATCCATTTTCTCACTTTTACTCTTTTTGCCATGTAATTACTCCAAAAGAATCTTCTTATAACTAGTATCCTATGATAAATATAAAGGAAATATGAATTTTCTGTGGAAAAAGTATAGATTTGAAAGGGATTCACTCACCGAAATCGATGAGTGAATCCTATAGATTAGTAAGTAAGGGTTTGAGAAAAAACGGTCAATGCTTCTTCTTGATATTTTTTTGAATCCTTAAGTTTCCATTCTTCAGAGATTTTACGTCCTGAATCATCGTATTGGCGGTCCACATAAAAAATGAGATACTCTTTGTGTAAATTAGTGGACAGATTCTTTGTAAAAACCATTCCAGTCTGTACAATCTCTCCTGCCACAACATCCCACTGATAAACAAAAGTTGTATTATGGCTCTTATCTTCAAGGATCTCATCAATTTCTGAGGGATCACTATCAAGACTTAAATTGTAACCGGCTATAAATTTTGAAGGGGAGTGATAAAATCGTTTCAGGACAATATTGTCATAACCGACTGTAAGAACCTTATCCAGGGAAAGACCTGTATAGAATCCATACTTTTCTTCAGTTGAGACAAATTTTCTGTCCGTCTGAAAAGGGACTTCGTAATTATCTATATCAATACTCCAGGTTCGATGATTTTCTGAGAATAAAAACTTGATGAACTGATCAACTTCCGGAGTTGGAGCGGATTCGCCTACGGCGCCCTCATGTTCTGCCGGAAGAATCTC
>JAEINM010000194.1 GCA_016342385.1 Spirochaetaceae bacterium
TAGGACAGAATTGACCACAAGATAATCCTGTGGTCTGTTGAATTAATTATCCTTATGTCAATAATAAACAGTTTTTAACAAATAAATGCTGTATGAAGATTTGAAACCCCCATGGTAATATTCAATAAATTATTTAAGGAGACTTTGATGAAAAAAGTTATTACTTTATTGTTGGCAGTTGTATTTGCAACTTCACTGTTCGCAGCTGGACAGCAGGGAACAGCTGACGCTGGTTCTAAAAAATTAGCAGTAGGAATCGTTCTTCCTACAAAAGATGAGCCTAGATGGTTACAGGATGAAGCTAGATTTAAAGATGCTTTAGAAGCAGCTGGATATTCAGTAGAAATCCTCTTCAGCCAGGGTGATTCCGCTAGAGAAAGAGCAAACGTAGAAGCTCTTGTCGCTAAAGGAATTCAGGTTCTTATATTGACTCCGCACGATGGTGATGCAGCAGCGGCAGCAGCTGACTTAGCAGCAGCAGCAGGTGTTAAAGTTATTTCTTATGACAGACTTATTACTAGTACAACAAACGTTGACTACTATGTAACATTTGACAGCTTCTCTGTAGGAAAAGCTTTTGGTCAGTATCTTGTAGATAACGCAAAAGGTTCAGGTAACAACCTTTATCTTTATGCTGGTGGTTCTTTTGACAACAATGCATTTATCTTCTTTGATGGTGCATGGAGTGTTCTTCAGCCAAAAATCGCTGATGGTACATTTGTAATCAAAAACTCTTCTGAAGCAATTGCTTTACAGGGTAAGAAAGAACTTTCTAGAGAAGAGCTTGGAAAAATTATCGGTCAGGTAACAACTGGTTGGGATTTCAACATAGCTAAGAACCTTGCAGAAGGTCATCTGACAACTGCTACAGCAGCAGATAAAGGTGAAGTATTCATCTGTGCTCCAAATGATGGAACTGTAAGAGCGATTGCTGATGCATTTGGTGCAGACGGCGATGTTACAAAATACTATATCACTGGTCAGGATGCTGAGAAAGCTTCTGTTCAGTACATCATTGATGGTAAACAGTCTATGACAGTTTTCAAAGATGTTAGAACTCTGACTAGCGACGCTATCAAAGCTGCTGTAACTTACCTTGAAGGTAAAACTCCTACAGCAACTGGTTCTTATGATAACAAAGCCGGAATGATTCCTGCAATGCAGACTGAAGTTATTACAGTTGATGCAGCAAACGTAAAATCTGTTTTAATCGACAGCGGTTACTACTCAGCTAGTGACTTCACTGGTCTCTAAGATAGATTCTCAAGTTTAACTTGTATAAGAATAGGGCGATAGTTAGGTCTGTCGCCCTATTTTATACTTTTTCTTGTTAATAGAAAAACAACAAAGGAAATGGGATGAAAGATAGACAAATCCTTGAAATGAAAAGTATATGCAAATCGTTTCCGGGAGTAAAAGCACTGGATGATGTTACTTTTAGCGTGAAAGAAGGTGAAATCCATTGTCTGGTAGGTGAAAACGGAGCTGGAAAATCTACTTTGATGAAAGTTCTGAGTGGAGTTTATCCCTATGGAACTTATGATGGGGACATCATAATAAACGGAAAGGTCCAGGAATTTAAGAGAATCAATGATAGTGAAGAAAATGGAATAGCCATTATCTACCAGGAACTGGCCTTAGTCCCCGAATTATCAATATATGAAAATATATTTCTTGGACATGAAATTATGAAAAACGGAATACTGGATTGGAATGAGACAATCAAGCAAGCCGGTATTATGTTAAATAAAGTCGGATTAGTCATTAATCCGGAAACAAAAATTAAAGAATTAGGTGTTGGTAAACAGCAGATGGTTGAGATCGCTAAGGCTTTGAGCCGCGATGTTAAAATGCTTATTTTAGACGAACCGACAGCCGCTTTAAACGAAGATGATTGTGATAATCTGCTGGAGTTGTTGAAGGAACTCAAGAAACACGGTGTAACTTGTATTATGATCACTCATAAACTCAGTGAGGTTTATCGTGTTGCTGATACAGTAACCATCTTGCGTGATGGTAAAACAATTTGTACATTGGATGCCAAAAAAGGTGAAATTACTGAGGATAAACTAATCAAGAACATGGTTGGACGGGAAATTGAAAATATTTATCCCTCAAGAGATCATAAGATATCCGATGAAGTCGTTCTTGAAGTTAAAAACTGGACAGCCTATGAAAAATCCTCTGAAAAACCAGTTTTAGATAATATTAATTTAAATGTAAAAAAAGGTGAAATTATTGGTCTCGCCGGCCTTATGGGTGCGGGAAGAACAGAGTTCGCCAGAAGTATATTCGGAAACCCAGACAATTACAGACTTTCCGGTGACTTGATGTTAATGAAAAAAAAGATGAATTTTCATCATCCGGGATCTGCCATAAAATCGGGAGTTGCCTATGTTTCTGAAGACAGAAAAAGAAATGGTCTGATCCTTTTACAGGATGTTAAGCAGAATATCAGTGTAGCCAATCTCGATGAGATCAAAAAAGGAATGGTGATCGATGATAATGCCGAAATCAAGGTTGCAGGGGAATACCGTAAATCATTAAGTATCAAAACACCCTCAATTGAACAGAAGGTCAATAAGCTAAGTGGTGGAAATCAGCAGAAAGTTCAGCTGGCCAAATGGCTCTTTGTTAAACCTCATGTCCTTATTCTCGATGAGCCTACTCGGGGAATTGATGTCGGTGCAAAATATGAGATTTATACTCTTATGAATGAATTAGTCGCTCAGGGGATGTCTATTATTATGATCTCTTCCGAATTGCCTGAAGTTTTAGGTATGAGTGACAGAATATATGTTGTCTCTGAGGGGCAAATATCCGGGGAAATGCCAATCAGTGAGGCATCCCAAGAAAAAATAATGCATTTAGCAACAAATTAGGAGCATAAAATGGCTTTAAAAGACTTAGGACCAGAACTGAAAAAACATATTCGTGATTACGGTATGTTAATTGCTCTGGCGGTAATTTTTATTGTATTTGGAATAGCGACTGATGGTATTTTTCTATCATCACGAAACATCAGTAACCTTATGAATCAGACCGGTTATATAGCCGTACTCGCTGTGGGTATGACTTTGATCATCGTCATCCGACACATTGACCTTTCCGTTGGTTATCTTTCTGGATTTATGGGAGCTGTATCAGCTCTTTTAATGGTTAATTTAAATATGCCTGTTTTTCTTGTAGTTCCACTGGTTATGATCTTCGGTGCAACCGCAGGTTTTATAACATCTCTTCCTGTAGCTAAACTGGGAATTCCCGCATTTGTAGCTTCTTTGGCAGGATGGTTGATATATAGAGGAGCATTACTCCTGGCGACATTGAAAACCGGTACAATTATCATCCCAAATAAATCATTTAATGCTATAGGTAATGGATTTATTCCGGATATTTTTGCTTCTGAATCATTTTTGCCGGAAAGACACAAATTAACTCTATTTCTGGGATTAATTGCCATGTTATGGGCAATCTACGGATCTGTTAAAGCGAGAAGAAGTAAGCAGCAATATGGTTTCGAAGTTCTTCCTATGGATTTATTCATACTGAAAAATGTTTTTATTACTGTAATGTTGGTTTTGGTTACATGGACCCTTGCGGGATATAACGGTATGTCATGGACTGTGGCCATTGTTCTTGTAGTTGTAGCTGTCTATAACTTTATGACAAAAAAGACTGTTATCGGCCGACATATCTATGCGGTTGGTGGAAATCCGGAAGCTGCTGAACTGAGCGGTATCAGTGTAGAGAAAATCACGATTTTTGTATTCAGTTCCATGGGTATGCTGGCTGGTTTATCAGGTATGCTATACGCTTCCAGACTTCAGTCAGCTACTATTCAGGCCGGTACTCTGGGTGAACTCGATGCCATTGCCTCAGCTTTTATCGGTGGTGTATCAGCAGCCGGTGGAGTCGGTAGTGTAGTCGGTTCCCTGATTGGTGCTATAGTATTTGTTTCTCTTACTACCGGTATGAACCTCATGGGTATTGATATCTCTTTTCAGTACATCGTTCGAGGTCTTATATTAGTTGGTGCTGTAGTCTTTGATGTTGCAACACGAAAAGTAAAGTAGGAAAATAGTTTTTTATATACTCCTTTATTTCCTGGCCGGTGAGTTTCACCGGCCTTTTTATTTTTATAAAGATAAGTTCTCGTAGTTGAACTACAGGATTTTATAGGAATGACCAATGTGCTGTACGATCGTGACCGTACCTTACATTATCTATTTATTCATTCCCTCTCTAATCTGCTGAATGACGTAGGACCGCAATTGAGAGACGCTGATTATATCATCGATAGAGCCCACTTTTGTCGCCCGTTCCACAGAGTGGATCTTGTCAAATCTATCTGCCAGTTCCCGCTGTTTTTCATTGTAGACACTGTTAAAGAGTTCCTGATATTCTCTGGGAGTACATTTGCTTTTATTTAGAGCCTTCTGTTTTTCCAGTACCCGTTCATCTGCATAAACTTCTTTTGACACAGTCTTGGGGAATACGACAGCTGCAGCGGGAGCACCGCCGATTACAGAGGCAAATGATCCTTCCAGTGCAGCAGAACGGATGTTTGGATTGAGTGATTTAGAAAAAACAACATAAGCTCCTCCATGATATCGTGCAATAACAACGAAAATGATAGGGCCTTTGAAATTTACAATAGCTCTTCCGATTTCTGCTCCATATTCAAGCTGAAGGTTTCTCAATGATTCGGGAGAACCATCAAAACCCGAAAGGTTTGCCAGGACAACAAGAGGTAACTGATTTGAAAAAGCATTGATCGCTCGGGCTATCTTTTTGGAAGATTGAGGGAATAAAGTCCCTCCCGACCACATTTGTGGACCGTTAAAGGGAATGGATCCTATCCTGTGAATGTTTCTACTCTCAATGCTGACCAGTCCGGCGGAATATCCTCCAATTCTCGATTCCCAGACAACCGCAGTATCAGCCTGTTCCATGGATCGCCATCTTTCAAGGTGATCTGAATCTTTATCGATAAGAGATAACATCACCTGACGAATATCAAAGGGTTTTTTTCTGTCGGGATTCTTTTCAGCACTAAATATATCTCCTATTGTATTAAATCCCTGACTGAGAAAATCTTTATAGGGATAGAGGGAAATGTCCCGTTCTTCTGGATCAGTCGATTCTTTTATGGCTGGAAAAGAGGACCCCGGTGAAATATAAGTAAGATTATAGTGATTAAATAGAACTTTGTAGGCTTCCGCAATATTGGAAACTCTGACTTGAGCCTGGCCGTTGGGTCCCATAATTTTTTCAGAACCGCCAATATCAAGATTATTATCTCCCGATACGCTACCTGAAAAATCCAGTGCCTTTTTACCTGTGAGAAGCATAGAGGCATCATCAGTCATGATCAGTAGCCCCTTTGTATGCATGAGCATTGTTGCCTCGGCATTCCAGTAAGATTGAGCTCCAACATTGATTGCCGGTACTATTATGTTTATCTCTCCGCCTCTTTGTGTAAATTCGATAATTCTTTTTAGGGTACTGGCGGTCCAATCGAGATTTTCCGTACCACTTTCCATATTGATTTTAGCTCCCGATGAAATGGGAATCCATTCTACAGGAATCCTTTCATTTTCAGCCAGGTCAAGTGCGGCTATGACATTTCTGCTCTCCGGTTCAGCCAGACTGCCAAGATCTTTTGTCGTATCCGAAAGAATTATGACGCGTCTGATATGGACTTTCAGTTCTTCTGAGTAGTTGGAAATTATTCCGAATACAATATTGGAACTGTTTAGGCCGGGAGCTCTTCCTTTAACCGATAGAGTCTTACCTTTCCGGACATCAAACTCCTCGAAATCACCTTTTGGCATATGACTTAGAATAGGATAACCGGAAAAAGTTATCATTTTAATAAATTCATAGGGGTATATTACATTTCTCTGTCTTGCTCTAATAACGCTTGAAGTATAACTGTCAAGGGCTTTTAATGGAGATGTCGAGGGTTTTCGACCGCTGACAGAATATTGTTCCTGAGAGATATGGGAGAATATCAATTCCAGGTCACGGATGCTCTGTTCGTTCCTTTTTATCCGTCTCGTGTAAAATACAAGGCGCTGAATCCCCAGACCCGAAGCCATTTTAACGAATTTATTTTCCAGATATTTCATCTGGGGGAGCCGAAGATTCAGAAGTGACCGGTTGTATATGATAATTCGATTCCACTGAAGCCTGTATTTATGTTTAGCCTGGACAGCTCTCATAGCGTAGGCCGCTTCAGTTAAGACCAGTTCAAACTCGATAAGCTGTTTGACTCTACCACTTGTAGACAGGACAATTTCTGAAACTGAGATGGAGGAATAGGCAAAGAGCCTGGTGTCCTTTTCATTTTCTCTCGATTTGACTTCCAGTAGAATCACCGATTCGCTTTTGTACAATATGGATGTATCAAAATCTCTTAGTCTGTAAACATGGAGTTCTCTGAACTGCAAAGGGGAAAATCCTCTCCGAAGAATGGTTTCCATCCATTTCCCTTCCCATTCATAGGTCCTAAAGTCATGTATTTTATTTTCCGGATACACGCCTATAGAAATAAACCGGACTTTTCCTCCCATATCATCATTTATCTGTTTGATGAGAATATCTCCATTAACATCAGTGGCGTACGTTTTTACAAGAATGATTAATTCCATTTTTTCAGTATCACATTTTTTTATCCACAGTTTAAGAGGTAGTGATTCCATGTGGTCAATTCCATTAATGACTGTTATCAGGCTGCCAATAGGCTTTTTCTCTTCCTCAAAAGTTATTATTGAAGCATAATTATTCTCAGATATGAGAATCTGGGAATGTAGAATTTTCCTATCTCTGTTGATATGCTGACCCAGAATCCTCATAGAAAGTCTGATCTGATCATCATTCCCTTCAATAATAAGATCTATGAGTTCTTTTATAAGAGAACTATCACAATCGGATATCTCTGCAATTTTTTCTTCAATTACCTCTTCTTTTGTCACATGTATTTTTTTAATAATGTCTCGTATTTCTGTTTTATGTACATCTATCTTTGGTGTTATAGATATCTTGTTCATTTTGGTATAGAGAAGATGAAGAGCCATATCGACAACTGATGTAGACTGACCTATGGAGAGAGAAATAACCTCATTAACAGTTTCTTTAAACTTTTTTTCCATATCCCTGGTCAAAGAGCTGCTATGCAGTCTTATAAGGATCTCCTTGACGAGTTTTTCTTTCGATGAGAGGGTATTATGAGATTTGAAAATATGGAAGAGAGCGTGATTCTGTCGTTCATCATTGGACAATTCGGGGACTGAATAACAATTGATCGCCATTTTCAGATTGTTGATAAATTCCTCTGGTAAACCTTTTTCTCTGTCTTCATCTCTCGTGAAATAATGATTGAGCATTTCCTGATAAGAAAGGGAACGTGTAAAATGTGTAGATTCCACTTCAACTGACTGAAAGAGACGTTCAATATTATTATTATATTCCAATGCTGTCAGAAAAAGTTCTGTTAAGTCTCCATTTCCTTTTATTTC
>JAEINM010000195.1 GCA_016342385.1 Spirochaetaceae bacterium
TTCAGAGCTTCACACTGTGGGATAATTATAATTGTAAGTTTATATTTTTCATGTTATCTTTTTAAAATCAGTTACGATTACATAAATGATTTTGGAGAATATATGAAAATTTTTAAGATTTGCAGCATTGTTTTACTTCTTTCTATTCTGGTTTCGTGCAGTGAAAAAGATCAGGGGATTCTGATTAATAATAATTCTGATACATATACGATTGAAGATGTATCAATAGTACAATCGACAGCTATTTATTATGGAGATAACCTATTGGGAGACTCAATAATCGATACATCAAGTTCTCGTTTATTTGATTTAGAACCTGGTGCATATCATGTCCTTGTCATTGATGATTATAACTGGGTTTTTGAAGTAATAAATGTTGCAGTCGTACAGGATCAGGTTACTGAACTTGTATATGACGGTTTCTCACTTGCTGCCAGATCATCTGCCAGAAGTCTGATTACTTCAGAAACAAAAGAAAAGAGAATCTTAGAACCCGATGGACTCTTAATAAATAGATACTGAGTCTTTATATTCTACTCAGGAAAATCTGTCTCTGAAAATGAGGCAGACTTTTTTTCTATTTTTCAGCCTTCAAATCCCTGCATTTTTAATGACTGAATAAACTCATGAAAGTGTTCTTCATTCTCCAGATCAAAATACTCCAGAACCATATAGTTTAAATCGTTAAAATCCCTTTCTCCCTTATTGTAGTAATAGATTTCATTTCCAAAGGAAATGGCATAGATGAGAGTCTTGTATTCATCGCTCACGTCGTAGGGCATATGGTGATAGGCAATGGCACTGATGTATTTCTCAGGAAAATTCCATTTTTCAGCCACTTCTGAACCGATCATGGAATGGTTGTATCCCTTGGTCAGATCTTCAAGAATTGAGATGGGGATATATTTTCTGGTACACAGTTCCTTCAGTTTGCTCTCCAGTTCTTTATTCATGGAATTGACAATTATTTTTCCTATGTCGTGTAGAAGGGCAGCTACATAAATATCTTCGGCAATCTTACCCAGGTTCTTGTAAATGGCAAGGTAGCTGGAGACTCTGGCCACGTAATAGGAGTGTTCATTGACCTCTTTTATGGCCTGCCTGTTGTATCGACTGCTCATCACTTTATTGACACCATAGTTGTACAATACTGATTTTACACCAAGCATTCCCATTATTCGGACAGCTCCGGCGACATCCTTAATCTCACTGCGTACTTTATATACTGGAGAATTAGCAATGCGAAGTATTTCCGCTGTCAGGGATGGATCGGAATCGATTTTACCCGCAATAGACTTGAAAGAGCAGTTGGGTTCACTCAACTCTTTCTGGAGAGAAACAATGCTCTCGGGAAATTGCGGCATCTGCTGAATCTCATTCGTAATTTCATCTGCAATGATTTTCCCGTGATCTTTTGACAGTCTGCTTAAGGGTACTTTTAATGTCGTTGTACAGCAGGAGCCCTCATTTTTAAAGACAATGGCATTTTCGTTGAGACTCAATTTTCGGAGCATAAGGACAATTATGATTAATCCGAGTCCTCTCCCTTCTTTTGTGCTGAAATTGTGATTGAAGACGTCGGTTAAGTCCTCGAAGCCGTGGGCAGCCTGTAGCCTTTCTGCGATGAGGGCCGTCTCGGGCTGAAGTAAGGGGCTGTTATTTACTATATTTATGCTTATGGTTTCCTTGTCGGTTTTAAGACTGATATTGACAAAACTATTGTTTTCATAATGATTTTTTTCGAATTCTTTGAATTTGTTCAGAACATCTTTTTTAAAGGTAATCATTCCTTTTTCATAGTCCTCTGAGTTGTTTATATCCAGATTCATAGAGGTAAAATAGAGTCTTTTAGAGTTGGCTTTGCTGGCATTCATCGCCAGTTCATTGAGCACATATTCCAGGTGAACAAATAGATTTTCCTGCTTGATCTCTGTCAGTATCGTCCGGAGAACATGAGAGAGGAATACATCAGATTTTTTCGACGTAAAGGGCAGAGTACAGGAGTATTCCCCTTTGTCATTGAATTGTTCTTTTATGTCTCTTATTACTATGTCATTTGTATTTGTATAATCCATTCTGATCTCCCGATGCTAATTCTTTCCTAATTATAAACCTTTGTTTCAAGTATAGACAGCATTTTTAATAGATTGGAGAAAATATAACACTGTACCAATATTTATAGCGGTGTTATATTTTACAAGTATGAGTAGAGATGTAAATGCAAAATCAGACAGAGTGAGACTTCACTTCGCCCAGACAGGAAAAGATATGATTCTTCAATCGGGCATTGAGAGTGTTTCAGCACGTAAGCTTGCTCATCTGGCCGGTTATGCTCTGGGAACCATATACAATCACTTTTCCAGTCTTGATGAATTGCTCTGGTATTCCCGCAGTTTAATGATAGAAGAGATGGGATATTATTTAATGACTGAAAATCCCGGTAAAATTACCGGTGTAGATGATCTGAAGAAATTACTGAGATCTTATATGGGTTATTTTCTCGATAATCCTCATATATATCGATTTTTCTATTTTCACTCCCTGGATAAAAAAGAAAAACGTGAAAGGAATTTTACTGAAGCTCCCGGTTTTTCAGACCAGAGGAATATTGCTTTTTCTTTCCTTTCCCATGATGGGCTGTATTCTCAGAGTGAGATCAACCAGATAGGACAGATACTTATAAACTCGATTCAGGGATTATTGACTATGGTCATAACCGATAATGATGGACTGAAGGCTGAGTCTGCCTACAGGCAGCTAGACAAAATGATTGATTTTCTCATTTCAGATAAAAGAAAGAGGAGATGAGAACGAGTGTTATTGAATTTTTAAAGGATGGCTACATTGAAAGAAAACACAGAAAACCAAAAACAATGGAAAAAAATCTATTTACTTGGAGGAGTTGCTGCCTTCATCGTCTTTGGATTAACATTATCAGATATAATAATCGGCTCAATGACTAGCGGAGATTTAACACTATTGCCACAAACGGCAATTGAACATTTTGAGGAATTCAGGGATAGCTGGTTCATGGGATTGTACCACCTTGATATGTTAAATGTATTACATTCAGCTGCTATGATTCCTGTTTTTTTTGCTCTATGTGCAATTCATCGTGAGATTAAACCAGCAGCATCTTCAATAGCTTTGATCGTTTCATTAGTAGCAACAACAATCTTTATAACTACAAATACAGCGCTACCAATGCTTCAATTAAGCGGGAAGTATTATTCTGCAATAAGTGAAACACAACGAATTCTCTATGCAGCAGCAGGGGAAGCCTTATTGGTCAGAGGAGAACATGGAACACCGGGAGTATTCTTCGGATTCTTTTTACTCACCCTGTCTAATCTCTTTATTTCTTTTGTGATGCTAAATACCGGAATCTTTAAAAAAGTGGTTGGTTACCTGGGAATTTTTGGAAACTTTTCACTTCTCATATACATATTTTTAGTGACCTTTTTACCTGGTATTAAAAGTATTGCCGTGATTATTGCCGCACCTGGCGGAATTTTGGTCTTGCTGTGGTATTTGATAGTAGCGATTAAATTGACAAATGTTGGACTTAACAAAATATAATCATTTTAGCGGAGAAGGAGAAACAGAAGGGAAATGAAATCAAATGAACACAATTGGAAAATGATGTATAAGATAGGCATGGTCGCCATTTTTTTATCGGTCTTTGTCATGGTGGCGGAAATGTTTCTGACCATGCTGCCCGATGGTGCCAGGTCAAATGAAGGTTCGGGGGATATATACAGCTGGTTTGCGCAATTTGACAGAAACTGGTTTATGGCTATGAGGAACCTGGGGCTGATCAATATAATTGCCACGACATTAACACTCCCCGCCTTTTTTGCTCTATTAGGGCTCCATTATGAAAAGAACAGGGCTTTTGCCGGAATGGTATTGATTGTATACCTTATGAGCTATGCCGTCTTTATGGCCGACAATGTGGCCTTTCCCATGCTGGCTTTAAGTCAGAAATATGCTGTTGCCGATCCGGCTGGCAGGCGAATCCTGCTGAGTGCGGGAGAGGCACTGCTGGCTAAGGGGATCAGCCATACTCCCGGTACATTTCCAGGATTCTTTTTAGGAATAATGTCATCTATTTTTATGTCTGTTCTGATTATACAAGCGGGAATCTTTCACAAGAGAGTTGGTGTCATCGGCATTGTTGCTTTTTCTTTTATGTTGATATTTGAAGTACTGGCCTCTTTTTACAGTGGGCTCTTTTCTGTTGCCATGATTTTTGCGGTTGTTGGAGGGATCCTGGCTCTGACCTGGTATGTCATGCTGGGGATCGGATTGTATAAAGCATCAAAGTAAGTATGGGTGATGAAGTAAAGGAAAAAAAATTATTGTTATCAATAGTATAGATCGAAAATGTGTATATAAAAAAGCAGCAGGATTTAAAATCCTGCTGCATATTAATCTTTAATATAAGAATAATTAGTAAGAAACTACTGTTATAGAGTTACAGACAGAGCACCAAGTAGGTTCTCGTTATGTTCAGTAGCTGTGGAATCTGTGTACATTAATGGATTCCCGGACATGTCTGTAATCGTAAAATCAAGATCTCCTGTTATATGCCAAGTTGTACCAGTATAATCAATTCCATCAGTACCGTCATTACATTCAAAACCAACATATGCGGTAACGACAGTTCCGGCCAATGAAACCCAGATCCGGCCTCCGTTAAATGATTGGAATACAGAACCGGCAGCACCAGGATATTGTGCAAGAATCTCATCTTCTGATGCTATCACTCTGGTGGCTCCTCCAGTAGGGAGGGTTCCAGTGTCTAGAGCAGCAGTAAGAGAAGTTGTACTGTTAAGTGTAACATCAATAGCCTCATTAACACCCCAATTTGTCAGGGAGGTCAGATCGAATGTAGTAAACGCACGAACTTCTCCTTCATCATCTGCCATTGTCTGATCATGATTTCCCCAGTTTTCACCAGCCCATGTCATTGCATCGCCACTAGCGAGATCGATATTCCCACTATTTCCGAATGGTGACACAGTATCCGCAAAAACATAAGAGGCTGCATAATTTTCGAATTCCCCTCTGGAGTTGACAGGTATTACATATAGTGTATCTCCCGCTTCAATAGTTGTATTGGCTTGATCAATGTAAAGATCAAGATCATAGCCGATCAATTCAGCATCGTCATTAAGTACAGAAAATGTATCATAATCAGAGCCATTAACAAGAACAGATGAATTTCCGTCAATATCTTCAATTACATAAACGTAGGATGTTGCATGAGTCGCAAGAGTATGAGTTAAAGGGTAGATCGATGTTATGTTTGTTGGATCCATACCATCGAGGTGAAAGAAGTCTGCAGTTCCCAGTGTATTAGTGTATCTTTTACTTACAGTGTTGATCAGGTTTCCAAAATCAATTCCAGCAGCCGGAGTAACATTGTAAAGATTTTCAGCTGGAGTAGGTGCGATAATATGAGTTCCAGGATCTGTCAAATTCAGGAAGAAAATTCTGTCAGAATCTACTGCATATGCATAATAATCTGAAAAGTCAGCAGTTATAACTGGTGCACTAGTAACATCGGCCAGGGGCTGAAACGCTGTGAAAACCTGGTATACTTCACCAGTTGCTTTTTTAACAGCAAATACTACAGTGATCAAATCATCAGCTGCGAATGTTCCGGCTTCGAAGGTAAAAGAAACTGTTGCATCTGAAATTGTAACAGCAGTTGCCTCAATTGGACCAGTAGACATATTGTAGAAAACATTGTCTTTCGCATCTGATGTTGTCGCAGAAGGATTAAGTCCCGGATCTGTAATAGAGAAGACTCCTTCCATAGTACTGTTGTAAAGTGCTTCATCAAAAGTAAAACTGATAACGGGGTCAGTTGTGCCGTTTTCTAATCTGTCAAGATTGATGGGAGCATAGAAATTCGAAGTTTCAAACTGAGCACCTAAACCCAGATCAAAAAGTGAAACAGATGTTTCACTGTTGAACGCAACTGTGGAATTGGTCAGTGTAAAAAATCCGTCATCAGATGTAACAGTTTCAACTGGTACCGGATCAACTACAACTTCTTCTTCTTCAAGTTCTTCAATCGGGTCAGTCGGCTGGTCACAAGCCACAAAAATAAACATCATTAGTGATGCGAGTAAGAGTAAATAAACTTTTTTCAATTTTGTTCTCCATTAAATATAAAATTATTAATATAATCGACATTTTTGCACGGTTTTTTTTCTTCATCAAGTTCTACTTCTATGTATTTTCAGATTTTCATTGCTTTTTTTGACGAAAAATCAATCAAATATTTTTGATAATAAATGACCAATATAAAAGGGATAGCATGTTAGATTATTCAAAAATAAATGGCTAATTATCCACTATAGCACTATTTCAACAGAGAAACAGTTTTTTTATGTCATTTTCCGGCAGACCGTACAACCCAGCACATGAACATGGGTTTTCTGAGGTTTTTCAAAGACCCGTGCTACAACCCATCCGGAATCGGGAATTTCTGCCTTGCAGTAGGGGCAGGTTCTCACGACATCTCTTTTTTCTTTTACCCGGGGGTGATCTCTATAGCAGAAAGGGCAGCCGTAGATATACATCATCCCGTCGGGTTTCCCCGGGTAGAGGTGGGAGTGAACAGTTTCCCCTTTTAGAAGAGGTGTCCCGCAGATAGGGCAGTTGCGATAGGCATTTTCAGCCCGGAATACTTCAGAATCATCAGCTATAGGTCTTTTTTTTAGCAGGGATATTATCATGATAATGAGAATTGATGCGAGAATGCAGGCTACTGTGATCTTAATTAACATTATCTTATTCTACCTGTAGTCCAGACAGTAGGCAAGATGGGGATTAATCTTTAAAATATTTAACATGGGTGATCTTTATATTGTTGCAACACCGATCGGAAACCTGGAAGATATGACATTCCGGGCTGTACAGATTTTAAAAGATGTAGATATTATTGCCTGTGAAGACACCAGAACTTCAGCGAAGCTCTTAAATCATTATGGTATACATAAGCATTTGATCAGCTGTCGTGCCAGAAATGAAGTGAATAGTGCGGCGGGAATTGTCAAGCTTCTCCAAGAGGGAAAAGATGTGGCCTATGTCTCAGATGCCGGTAGTCCCGGAATTAGTGATCCCGGTTCAATTCTTGTCCGGCAGGCTAGAGATCACGGGTTCAGGATAATTCCTGTGCCGGGTCCATCAGCACAGACAGCTCTGGCCAGTATCGGTGGTTATAAAGGTAAGACCCTTTTGTTTGAAGGGTTTCTGCCACAGAAGTCAGGTAAGCGGAAAAAACGGCTGAGAGAGCTTTTAGATAGGGAAGAGGCTTTTATCGTATATGAATCTCCCTATAGAATTGAAAAATTATTGACTGAATTAGTAGAACTTGAACCGGAACGAACTTTGTTAATTGGAAGAGAAATGACTAAAATTCATGAGCAATATGTCGAGGGTAATAGTAAAACTCTTCTTGAAATGCTGGGAAAAGAGGTTACAATTAAAGGTGAG